>JAFDVT010000759.1 GCA_018268875.1 Acidobacteriota bacterium | reverse complement strand
TATGCTCAGCGTTCGACCAAGAAGTCGGAGTTCTCCTCGGCTTCACGCAGCAGCTCGTCCGCGCTCCACGGGCTGAAGCCGAACTTCTCGACCAGGCGGTCTTTCGCCGCGTTGATCTTGGCACGGTCTTCGTTGGAACGGGCGCTCGAGGACGAGAACAGACGCGCACCGGTACGGACCTTCTTCAGGACGTACCGCTCGGTGCACTTCTGCACCGCCGTGTGGCAGGTGTACGGGACACCCTTGGTGCGGTTGTTGTCGCGGATCCACTGGTTGACCGCGGCGAGGATCTCGGCGCGGAACTTGTTGGCTTCCGCCGACGTGACGCCCCACTCCGGATCGGCTTCGATCTCGCGCATGAACGACTCGTCACCGCCGGGCTGCGACTTCGAGTAGCCGGTCGAGGACTTCACGGACTGGTTGGTGGACCAGGCCATGATGTTGTCCAGGTAGCGATCCCAGGTGGACTGGGCCTCTTCCTGGAAGCCTTCGACCATGGAGGCGAGGACCGCCTGCGACAGCGTGCGACGACGGACTTCGTCGAGCTCGTTGCGCAGCAGACCCATCAGGAACTCCATGCGCTTCTCGTCGGTCACCGTGCCCTTGTACCACTCACGCAGGGCATCCCGCATGAGGGCCGAGGTCACCGTGTTGCCACGGCCGATGACGTTGGCAGCGACGGCCTGCATGATCTTGTTGGTCTCACGAGGAGACTGACCAGCCAGACCTTCGCGGATCGAGGCGCGCTCACGCAGCTCGGACGTGGACACCTTGGTGCCCATGCCGCGGCCACGCTGCTCGCGACCGTCGTAGGCATCCGCCTTCGCGTTCAGCGAGACGGACTGGTCCGGCAGGATGCGCGTGAGCACTTCCAGACGAGCCAGGTAGTCGAACAAGTCGGGGTCGACGTGGACCTTGCCGGCGAAGTCGGAACCGCCCCAGAACTTCTCGATGACGCGGCGAGCCTGCGACATCTCGAGCGGGTACTGGAACCAGACGCGCAGGAAGCGGTCGGCGTACGGCTCGTTCTCGCGCACCTTCATGAACTTGTCGTACTCACCCTCGTTGGAGTGAATGATGATCAAGCCGTCGAAGAAGACGGAACCAGCCAGCGGCGCCGGCAGCTTGACGCGGCGGCCCTGCAGGGCTTCCAGCAGGACGCGCTGAGCTTCCGGCGGGTTCTTGAGACCCTCGGTGAGGATCACGAGGCCGCGGTTGCCCTTGTTGAACGCGCCGTTCAGGTTGATCGAGCGCGGGTCGCCCTCGGCGAACTGGCCCAGCTGACCGATGTTCTCGGTGCCGATCCACTCGCCGATGTCGAAGTTGAGCGGCTGCACTTCGGCCACGTCGACGATACCGTTCGAGCCGGAGTAGTCGTCGGTGAAGCGCATGTACTCGACCGGGTAGTCGGCGATCTTGATCGCCTTCTTGTTGAAGCCGAACTGGCCGAGGACCGCAGCCTGCACCATCGGCTCGGGGTTACCGACCGCGGCGCGGGTGGAGCGGGGCAGACCCAGACCGGCGACCACGGCGGTCACCAGGTTGTCGGAGTCCAGCTTGCCCAGACCTTCGATGCTGGCGCTAACGCCGGCATCCGCGCAGACCTTCTTCAGGCCGGCGGCGTTGAAGTCGAGCAGGCCTTCGGCGTCCAGACCGCAGTCCTTGAGGATCTCGGTCTTGATCTCGGCGACGCGCTTGGTGAACGCTTCGTCCAGGTGACCTTCGGCGTCAGCCTGCGCTTCCGCGACGAACTGAACCATGTAGAACAGGCTCAGCGGGTTGTCGTGGTTGCGGCTGTGCTTCAGGAACGGGATCGGCGCGGCCTGGCGATACAGGCTTTTGATGCGCGTCACGAAGTCCGACTTGCCGGCGCCCGGAGGTCCGATGAGGACGAGGGCCTGCTTGTCGGTCTCACCGCCCATGGTGGCGGGGGTGAGGTAGCTGTTCACGATGGTGTAGACCGAGCGGTCGACGCCATAGAACATCTTGAAGGCATCGAAGGAAACGAGCGAATCGTTGCCGTAGATGCGACGGACACGGGTGGTGGAAGCCACGTTCTCGCCCGACTGTTCGATCAGGCGAAGAAGACGGCTCTTGGAAGATTCCGTCTCCTTCACGTCCTTGGCGCGCTGTGCCAGCCAGGTACGGAAAGAGAACTTGTTGGAGGTGGTGTTGTTTTCCATGATTCAATTCCTCACTTATGAGAGTTAGCTCTGCTTCCAGAGCTGATAGTCGTTGAAGTACGTGAGCGCAACGTTGGCGCTGTGCTCGCTATAACCGAGGTCGGAGAAACGCTTCAGCGCGTCGCGCTTGATTGCTTTGTCCTCTTCCGACAACTCGATTTCACTCTTCAGAACACGCTCAAGCTTCTTGGCGGATTCATCGTTCAATTTCTTGGCGATGCCTTCAGCCAGCTTGGGCAGGGTGCGCCAGGTGACTTCCACCTGAGACGCGGCGATGTCGGCCGACTCCTCGTCCCCGTCTTCGGCGTCTTCGGCGAGCTGCCGTGCCTTGATGGAGACCTGGAGAATGTGACCTTCGACAGAGCGGCGGAAATCGTGCCGCTCGGATTCACCCACGAGACCCATCTGGTTCTCGAGGTCGTCCAGGATGCCGTCGAAGTTGACCTTCACACGGCGTTCCGCGAGCTTGCCGGCCTGCTCGACCATTTCGACGGCGTCTTTCTGACCACCGGCGAAGGCCTTCGCATGGGCGCGGTAGCGCTCGAAGAGCTCCTTGGCGCGACGTTCGAAATCCGGGGCGATGACCTCCAGGAACTGACGCTGCAGCACCCGGCGGTATTCAGCCTCGATCAGGCCCGGCTTGTCCGCGAAATCCTTCGGCGGGCGAAGGTACTCGGTGCAGTTGTCCAGGACCTGCTTTTGGCTGGGGGTGAGACCCGGCTTCTTCTTCATCTGCTCGACCTTGCCACGCAGGAAGCGCAGCATCTCGAGTGCGCTGATGCTCGGCCCCTTGTCGGGACCGACATCGCGCATGACG
>JAFDVT010000758.1 GCA_018268875.1 Acidobacteriota bacterium | reverse complement strand
CCAAACCGTCACGAAGGTCCAAGAAGCGGGCTCCAACATCGAAGCCGGCAAGTTCGCCAGACGGCAAGGGGAAGACAACGGTTCCAGGCTTCGACCCCGGATTGTTGTTGCGGAGGTAGCCTTGGCCGCCGTCTACAACATAACTTGCGTCCGAGACGGCATTCTCAAGACGCGACATTTCAACGGGAATCACTTGGCGCTGTAAGTTAGAGGTTCGAACGTTCAATTCGTTGTGCCCGGGTGTTAACTGCGGAAGCGTACGAGGATTCAACGCGAAGTCAGTTGCAAGGTGTACATCACGGACCTCTGCCGAGCGAGTTTGAATTCGCACTTGATATGCATACACACCTGATACGGCGGTGCGACTTCCATTCGCGCCCTTTGTTAACACCGCCGGTGTGACACGCCATAGCGCATCATACGGTCCTTTGACTTCGCCAGCCGCAGTCCAGGTCTTGCCGCTGTCGATGGAAGTGGCAACCGACACGCTTCCACCGGATTCTGCAACGACGCGCATCGAAAACTCGCTGTCAATGATCACGTATGGACTGGCGACCGGAATGATTCCGTCCTTCCGCAGTTCGCTGGGATCGTATTCCAGACGCCCGGTTCCCCACAGGCGGCTGTCCTTCTGGCTGCGGGGACCATTTGCGGTTCTGATGCTGTACTGGGCGATTTCCTTGGGAAACTGCGTCCATTCGCCGTCCGGCTGCTGGGCGAACGGCAGATAAAACAAACGATCGTTCGCGGGGTGAAAGTAGCGCGTCATCCGCTCGCCGGGGCGGAGTACGAAATCCATTGTGTGGCCGGACTCGTAACGCTGAAACGGGTACACCCAATTGTCTTTCGTCGTCGTAAAGAGACCAGCAAGCTCGTCAATGGCGTTTGCCCGAACATCCGCCGGATACCACGGCTCGCCATGATCCTTGCGTCGCAATTGCTCGGTAACAATCCGCCCGTCCTGTTCGATCTGCCGGACGGAAGCTACTCCCGCGCCGGTATTGTTGTAACCGAGCATGTCGGAGTCATAGTAGTGATACCGTCCATCGTAAAAGACTTCCGCAACAGTATGACCGGTGAGAAACCACACCCGGGCGTCTTCAAATCCGCCGGCTTCAAATACCGCCTCCAGTAAGGGCGCGATGTGATAGCACAGGCCGAAACCATAGGAATTGAGGAGCTTCAACGGGTCCAGAACTTCGCCCTTTGGTTCCTCATACGCCCATCCCGCGATGTGATAGATGGCACCCGGCTTGACGAAGCGGCCGTCGGTGAGGAAAAACCGCCAGATCGCTTCCGCCTTCTGCGCAGGAGTGACCGCCTTCGACTCTTTGTAAATGTCGCGAACCAGATTCGGCAAGGTGCTGGTATCCACTTGTCCGGCCTTGGTCACGATGGGCGAGTACACCTGCGCTTCGAGAAGCATGCCCGACAACATCACGAGTGCGATCAATCGAGTCATCGTACCGTTACCACGCGTTCCGCTTTTTGCCCACTCAACAGGTCATGCACGCGAATCGTCCACTTCCCCGGAAGATCGTTCGCCGCCAGCGCGACTGTCTTTTCCGCCGTGCCGTTGGCAGCATTGACATTGCCCGAGTAATACCACGTCTTCTTTCCCGCCGGGTTCAACACTTCCACATGAAATACGTGCGTACCGGCAGTGGACCCGTGGCAAGCCAGACCAATATGAGCCTCCCCGCCGCGCTCTACTTCAGTCGGCGCTGATACTTCGAGCTTTGGCAGTTCCAACGGTGACGCGGCCAGGATGACAGGTTCATAGGGCGTCACGGTTACCGAATAGCTTTTGTGTCGTCCCAACGGGGTTCCGCGGCGAACATCGTACACCCACATCGCCTCTGGAAACGTAATGATCGCTGGCTGGTTCCTTTCGAACCTTTGATTGGATCGGAAGTCGGGCGGCCCAAGTTCGTCAACCCGCTGGAGCGGGTTCGACAATAACGTCACGATCGTTGTTCCGCCGTTCCGAAACAGATGGGTTTCAACTCCGACGATGGGCTTTCCGGACGCGTCGGTTACCGGGATCATCGGCTGCACGGTCTTCCTCAGAAGGTCGCCGATCTGCTTGTGCGCCGGACCTTCCTTCGATTGCAAGCGATCCGTGTGGTAGCTCAGGGTACTTGCCTTGATGGGTTCGATGTCCCGCAACGGCGAGACAGACAAGCGGCGGCTGTGTTCGTTGAACGTGCCGGGTGTTCCATCGGCGATCACGACGCCGCCTTGGCTTTGAAATTCCCGGATGGCACGAACTTCCGCAGCCGACAACGAGCTTGACCGCGGCAGGATGAACACTTTGTATCCCGCTCGCAACAGTTCGCCGTTTTCCAACTGGTCATACGATACGAACTTGTATTGCATGCCCTGATCTTCTATCAACTGACACCAGGATTCCCGCAGGCGGAGGAACTCGTCGTCGGTTCGTTCTATCTTCGCCAGACGTTCCACCCATTTGTCGCCTTCGGGACGCCGGGCCAACATCCATTCGGTACGCATACTCGCCTGCGAGTAGTGAATGGCGATCGGTTCATTCAACGGTTGGCTGTTGATGATCAGCGCGCCGACGCCGTTGCGGATCTCGTTGTAGTATTTCGCGGCCGCACTCCCGCGTTCGCCAGGCTGGCCGTCCTTGCCGACGTATTCGAACTTCTCATCCCAAATGATGAGACCGCGCTGGCCATGGAACAGTTCACGCCAGACACGTTGCTGTTCCCAAGGTCCGTTGGCGAACCCTGTCGACACCATCACCATCTCGGGATTG
>JAFDVT010000757.1 GCA_018268875.1 Acidobacteriota bacterium | reverse complement strand
GGCCGGAAAGGGCCTGGTCGATGGTTTCGCGAAACGTGCCAACTACGGTTTCCGGATCGTCGAGATCGAGGCCGGCCGCACTCAAAATCTTGGAGCCCAGGCGAGTGCAGTCGTCTGCGGCGCCGGCGAAGGTAATCTTGGCCCCGTCCCCAACGCTCGATATCGTCGTCCACGCGGTCAGGTTGCCGTTCGCAGAGATCGCGCCGGGCTGTGCGGTGACGGCCGGCTTTTCGCCCGCCATCGTCTCAAGTACTTGTGTCAGTTGGTCCGCGAGCCCCTGCATGAGCCATTCACGGACTTTTCCTGGTTGCAAGATCGGCATTCGAAGGTGTCAGTCTTCCTGGCGTTACCGCCTAAGCTCCATTGGCCTTCACCGTGCGGCGTAGTGGCGGGGTCGCGGCCTTTGCGGTTCCCGCGGGCGCAGTTTCGGATTTCGCGGCATTGCGCTTGACGATCGGCCAGCGCTTTTCGATGTAGGACCGCAACCGTAAGATCGCCTGGCTTTTCAATTGCGAGATACGAGATTCGTGGAGATGCAGAATGCCGGAGATCTCGCGGAGGGTGAGTTCCTCCTGGTAATACAGACTTAGGACCGTTTTTTCAACTGCCGGCATTCGCCCGATCGCCTCGGCCACCAGAGCTTCGAGTTCGGAGCGCTCGACGATGCGGGAGGGCCAGAGTTCTTCATTGTCGGATACGTATTTCAGAAGGTCCCGGCTGTCATCATCCGAACCAGCCGCTTCGAGCCTGCCGAGATTCACGCCGCGGATATCGACCAGCCACTCTCGATACTCCGACATGCTCAGATCGAGCTGGCCCGCAATCTCTTCTTCCGAAGGAGCGCGATGATGCTTCTGTTCGAGCGCATTGATGGCGGACTCGATCTGCTTTGTGCGCTTCCGCTGCTGGCGCGGCGCCCAATCGAGCCCACGCAGACTGTCAAGAATCGCGCCGCGAATCTTATATTCCGCGTAAGTTTTCAATTTGACATTGTGAACAGGGTCAAATCTGTCGATCGCCGAGATCAAACCCACGATTCCGGTAGACACCAGGTCTTCGAGGCTCACACAATCGGGGAGGCGCTCGTGAATTCGGCGAGCAATCAGGCGAACTTGCGGGAGGTGTTCCAGGATTAACTGGTCGCGTTCGGCGGCGGCGTCTTTCTGCTTGTAGGTATCAATACCCATTGGAAACGGAAGGTCCTTCATTTGGGGCACGACTGACGGATTCTGCTGCACTCGGTTTTCCTTGGCGAAGTTTATGCGGTTGCTTGCTTGCTGCGCTGGCTATGCGGTTCGAGGCCTAACCAATCCGGCAAAAGGCGCTCAACGTATGACGTGGGATCGGCAATCTCAATATCCTCCGGGACACGGTTGCCCGTGGTGCAGAACGATAGCGGCAGTCCCAGGGTGATGACGGTTTCTAGTGCGGCGGAAAGCCCTTCTCCCGCCTCATCCATGCGCGTTAGCATCACTTTGTCTGGCCGGACGGGCGCAAAGCGGTCTGCTTGACGGCGGGCAGTGACGAAATTGACATCCGCGGCGAGGAGTAGATGCTTGTCAATTTGCGGAAGCCCTGCGAAGAAGTCGGCCACATATCCAATCTCAGCCTCCTGATTTCTTCCGATACCAGGTGTGTCGACGAGAATGAGGTCTTTGCTCGAGTTCTCCTGGAGGGCCCGCCGGAACTGGTGCGCGTTTTCGGCAACGGTTAGCCCAATTCCGAGCAAACTCGCAAAACAGCGCAAAGTCTCGGTGCCATTCACTGCGTCTCCTTCGATTGCAATGATGTGTCCAGACTTCGCCGAAGCAACGATGGATCGAATGGCGAGTTTGACGAGAGTCGTTGTCTTGCCGCACCCTGCGGCGCCCACGAGCGCAACCACCGAGGGATTGCCGCCCGCCTGTCCGAGCGACGAATCGACCGCCAGTTGCGTGCTGAGCCAACGCATGCGAAGTTCACGGGAAACCCCGGAACCGCCCGCCTGGGTCGGCAAGTCCCGCATTGCCCGGGCTCGGAAGGCGCGAGAGAATCCCGATTCGGCGAGCGCGCAGGATACCTCCGCGTCGGGTCCCGGTGGGCGGACCTGCGAATTCAACATCGCTTCGGTGCGGCGTACCAAGCGATAGGCCTTGTCGAGCGCTTCGCGCATGGCGGTTAAATCCCCGCTTCCTGTAGAGGCGAATGCACCTTCACTGGTCGCGCCAGTGGGTTTTGCGTTTGCCTGTTCCGGCGAGCCTTGGAGTGCAAATACGACTTCATACGCGCCGAGAGACTGGTTCTCACCGGTGGTTCGCTTGGAATGGACGAGAAGGGCATCGGGGCCTAGCTCCTGCCGGGCGCGGGCGATGGCCTCATTCACTGTGGTTGTAAAGTAAGTTTTCAGCCGCACGACGTTTTACCCGATCGTTCCCATCGAAATCACTTGCAAGCCCGCGGGAATCTCATTGTGGGCGATGACATTGAGTCCCGGTAGCGCGCCCTCCACAATCTGGCGGAGGAAGTGCCGGGCACCCGAACTCGCCAGCAGCACAGCATTGGAGTCGGACGGGCGCAGGCGGGCACTGAGGCGATC
>JAFDVT010000756.1 GCA_018268875.1 Acidobacteriota bacterium | reverse complement strand
TGCTGCTGCGGGCGTCGAACGCGGTGGGCTACACGGCGTATCCGGACAACGTCGTGGATGAGTTTATCCAGGAATCGTCCAGGCAGGGCATCGATATTTTCCGCGTGTTCGATTCGCTCAACTGGCTGCCGAACATGAAGCTTCCGATGGAGGCGGTTCGCAAAACCAACCGTTCGATTTGCGAGGCCGCGGTCTGCTATTCGGGCGATTTGCTCGATCCCAAGCGCGACAAGTACACGCTGCAGTACTACGTCAAAATGGCGAAGGAACTGGAGAAGATGGGCGCGCATGTTCTGGCGATCAAGGACATGGCCGGTCTTGCCAAGCCGTACGCGATTCACAAACTGGTGAAGACGCTGCGGGAAGAAATCGGTCTGCCGATCCACTTCCACACGCACGACACGAGCGGCATCAACGCATCGTCGATCTTCAAAGCGGCCGAAGCGGGCGTGGACGTGGCCGACGGCGCTCTGGCGTCGATGAGCGGTACGACCAGCCAGCCGAATCTGAACTCGATCGTCGCGTCGCTGGCGAACACGGAACGCGATACGGGTCTGAATCTGGAAGTGCTGGATCGCGCGTCGGATTACTGGGAAACGGTGCGTACGTTTTATGTGCCGTTCGACAGCGCGCCCAAGAGTGGCACGGCGGAAGTCTACCTGCACGAGATGCCGGGCGGCCAGTACACGAACCTCAAGGAACAGGCCGAGGCGATGGGCCTGGGTCCACGCTGGCATGAGGTGGCGGTGGCCTACGCGGAAGCCAACCAGGCGCTGGGCGACATCATTAAGGTGACCCCGTCCAGCAAGGTGGTCGGCGACCTCGCAATCTTCCTGGTGAACAACGGCATGAAGGCGGCCGAGCTTGCCAAGCTGGGCCCGAATCATAACCTGACGCTGCCGAATTCCGTAGTGGAGATGCTGTCGGGCGACCTCGGCGAGCCCGAAGGCGGATGGCCCGCGGACATCGTCGCGACGGTTCTGAAAGGCGCGCAGCCAAGGCCCGGGCGTCCCGGCGAACATCTGAAACCGGTGGACCTCGAAGAGACGCTGGCGACGCTCGAACAAAAGACCGGGCGCAAGTGTTCGCACACGGACCTGCTGAGTTACCTGATGTACCCGGATGTGTTCCTGAAGTACAACCGGGCACATGCGACCTACGGCGACGTGGACGTCCTGCCGACGCCGGAGTTTTTCTATGGGCTCGAAAAGGCGAAGGAAATCGTCATCGAACTCGAAGCCGGCAAGACGCTGGTGTTGAAGTTATTGACCATCTCGGACCCGCATCCGGACGGCTCGCGCGTGGTGTTCTTCGAACTGAACGGCCAGCCTCGCGAGGTGAAGATCCGCGACAAATCGTTGCAGGCGACGGTGCAGGCTCGCGCCAAGGCGGATCCCGCCAAGGCCGGCGAAGTGGGCGCCCCGATCCCCGGCGCGATCTCCAGCGTCGCGGTGGAAAACGGCGCGACCGTCAAAAAGGGTGACCGTTTGCTGGTGATGGAAGCGATGAAGATGCAGTCGACGATCTACGCGCCGGTGGACGGCAAGGTCAAGCAGTTGCTGGTGGCGGCGGGACAGAACGTCGAGGCCAAGGACCTGCTGCTCGTCATTGAATAACGCGATCGAATAACGCCGTCGGGAGGGTGCCAGCTTTGCGGCACCCTTGTATTTGCCGGACAGCGGATGTATCATTCCACAAGCTTAGATGTTCGTTTGGGGTTTTCCCTCTTGTTGATGCGCGCGCGTGTGTTTCATAGCGGCCTCATACTTAACTAACGTTCGTAGATCGGTTTGTTGAGGCGCATCATACCGGCAAGGTTTGGCCGGGGAGGTTCACAGATGTTTGACAGCCTGGACGAGCAAATGAAGCACGATCGTGACCGCGAGAGCACGAAGAAAGAGCGGATGATGATGTGGGCTACGATCGCTGTACTGTCGGTAGCCCTGTTCGCGGGGATTCTGTTTGGCGTAACCAAACTGGCGTAGACATTCGTCGTCTATCGAACTGAAAATAAATGAGATCCGAGCTGGGGTCGGCTGCGGCGGCGTTACTCTTCGACGGTAGCGGCGGCGGCGGCAACCGGCCCCACCAGACCCATCATGGTCAACACGTGCGCCGCGTAATTGCGGTTGCGCGGGTTGTACGCCTTCAGTTTGTCTTCCGTGGTTTTCTTGCGATACGGGGCGGCGTTCGCCAGCCGTTCGGCAACCAGGTGAATGCTTTCAGCGACGGAAGTGAACTGAATTCGCCCATTGCCCCAACCAAAGACATTGTTATTGCGGATTTCCTTGCGGCCACCGGTTTCGACCAGTGCGAGGCAGGGTAGCAGACGCCAATCCAGCCCGTAACGGTCGGCAGCGTCGAGGAAAGCTCGCGCATGTTCGGCCAGCGGGGACCGTTTGGCATGCAGGAAGTCCTGCATTTGCTTATGTCTAGGGTCTTCCTGGGCGTGCGTTCCGCAGGGGAGGGCCACAAGGATCGTAGCCGCGGCGGCGGTTCGCTTCAGAAGGTTGAAAATCATCTGTAAGTATATGTATCGGCTAGCTTTAGACTTTTCGATACCAGTGCGCGCCAGATTTTTGCGCACTTGGCCAGTATAGGCCAATTTACAGGTCGCTGGCAATCGGTTTTTCACCGGATTTCCGAAGCGGTGTAGAATCACTGGATGCAGAAGCCGCGCGATCCTAAGCTTCCGTCGCTGCTCCAGGAACGGTTCACCGACCGTCAGGAACCTCTGCAAATCTTCCACCGCTATCTCGAAGCAGTGCAAGGACCTTTCCCCGCGCTGATGTTCTATGGAATGGGCGGCATCGGCAAGAGCTGGCTGCTCCGAAAGCTGCGTCTGGAGTTGACGGGCGTGCATGCCATGCCCTCCGTCTTGATTGACTACACGAAAGAGCAAGACAGCAACCCCTTTCTTGCCGACTCGCTGTTGTTCCTGGCAGAGGTGCGAAGGTTGACGGAGTGGCCTTGCCCGCAGTTCGATTTGGCCTTCGCATTTACGCTGGTGAAGCGGTACCGGATGGATGAGGCGTCGCTGGAACACAGCGTCAAGAACGCCGGAGCCGGAATGATTTGGGAGGCGGTGAAGGCGGCGGGCGGAGCGTTGAATCCGGTACTTGGCGGTGCGCTGTCAGTGATGGAAAAAGCGTACGGTGCGGTGAAGGACAAGACCGCGCTTTCAGCGATTCACCAGCGCTTCCTGAAGGATATTGCGAGCCTGCGCGTGAAGGAATTGGCCGCGCTCGAAGACGAGCTCTGCTTTCGCCTCTGCGAAGATCTTCGTGCCGACGATGCGTTCCCGCTGCGACCCGGTCACCGCGCGGTACAGGCGATCGTGTTGGTGGACACCCTGGAAGCACTGATCCCCGCGGGTATGAGCGAGGTTGCGGAGGATCGGGCGTCCAGCAGGCTGCGCGAGCTGATCGGGACGCTGCGCGATCGTGTACTGTTCGTCCTCGCGGGGCAGAACCGGCTGGACTGGAAGTTCATCGACTCGGACTGGGAAAACCCGGAATGGCTCAAGCAGCACCGGCTATCCGGGTTGTCCGAGCCGGATGCGCGGGACTTCCTGAATCTCTGCCGTTTGTCCGGCCCCGCCGTGCAGCAGGCGATCCTGGAAAAATGCCTTCGGGTGTCTGACGGTGAGGGATATCATCCTGCGAGCCTTGGCCTTTTCGCAGACATCGGCTGGCTGGAGTTGCGCCAAGGCAATACGCCAACTCCCCAACTGTTCGCCGAAGTGAACAAAGGAGACATGGCGAGCTTGGTTCGCCGGTTCCTGAAGTCCCTTCCGTCCGCAGTGGAGCAAGAATGGATCCGCCGTCTGGCAGTGACCCCGACGTTCGACGAGGCCGCCGCACGCGCGATGCACAGCGAAACATGGTCCGTGGTCCAGGACCAGGCGGTGGAGGTTTTACATGGTTTGAGCTTCCTGATTCCCTCGACTTCCGCTCCGGGTTGGTGGTCCGTGGATTCGTCGATTCAGGACGCGTTGCAGCATGCCGGACAAGTTCCGGAAGCATGGCACGAGCGCTGGAGGGCGTACTGGAAGTCGCGGGAGAACGACGCATTGGAATGGTTCCACCACTGGCGTCTGGATCGGACGGCCGCGCGTCTCGCCTGGGAAGAGCGCGCCGAAGACTGCCGGAAAAGGCTCGCCATGGCAGCGCATCAAGAGCTGCTTGCCTGGTGGGAGCCTACCGGTATTGAGGAATCACAGCCCCGAGACTGGGAGGCCGCCGCATGCCTGGTTTCTTTTGGATTCGAGTTGGACGAGTTGACGCTGGGAGACCGTTCGGGGTCGCTGAACCGCGCAATTGCATGTTACGAGCAAGCCCTGCAGGTCTACACCCGGGAAGCGTTCCCCTCTGATTGGGCGGGGACGCAGAACAACCTCGGCGCCGCGTACCAGAGTCTGCCGGGCGGGAACCGTGAGGAAAACCTCCGCACTGCCATCGCCTGCTACGAGCAAGCCCTGCTGGTCCGTACCCGCGAAGCGTTCCCCTCCGATTGGGCGACTACGCAATTCAACATCGGACTCGCTTGGAAGAACGCGAGTGAAATCACGCCGCAAGAAGTGACAGCCCACCTGCGGCGCGCCTTGGAACACCTCACGCAGGCGGCGTATGTCTTCCGCCAACACGGCCACACGCACCGTGCAGAGCGCGCGGAGGTAGACGCGGAATGGGTCCGCAACAAGCTCCAGGAATACGAAAAGGGAGGCGCCAAATAGCGCCTCCCTTTGACTGAGAACGACAGTGAAACCTACTTATTGGTCGCGTCGTGCGTCGTGCTCTGTTCGCGGATCGGGAGGTACACCTTCTCCCAATCCTTATGCGCCTGGTTGTCGGCGTAACCGTCGAACGACTTCTGGTCGGCGAATTCCATCACGATCACGTTGTTGTAACCGCCCGGCTGCACCTTGATCGTGTCCAGCCACACGTTCTTCAACCCCGGGACCTGTCCCGCCATCTTTTCCACGCCCTTGATCGCCGCTTCCTTCTGCGCCGCCGTCGCGTCGGCCTTCCACTTCACCGTGATGAT
>JAFDVT010000755.1 GCA_018268875.1 Acidobacteriota bacterium | reverse complement strand
GGATCTCTCCGCAGACCTCGTCTTCTTCCATCGTAGCGGGCAAGACCGTGAAGGTCGCCATCGCGCACGGGCACAAGTTCCCGGTGAGCGAGGAGGCCATCAACGCGACACAGGTCAAGATGTGGGCCGTCGCGCCTTCGGGAGCCAAGATCGCGCTGACGCCGGTCCCGCAACCGGGTGTGATCCTCGCCGATCTCGCGCCGAAGGAATCGGGCACCTACCGCCTGGCCTTCACACAGGACCGTGGTTGGATGAGCCGGACCCCGCGCGGCGTCAAACCCGGCGGCAAAGACAAGAACCCGGACGCGACCCAATCATTCCGTATCTTTCGTTCGGGAATCGCGTATACGGGCCTGATCGCGGCTCCCGCACCCTTGGGGCTTGAGACCGAGTTGACCGCGACGCTCGCGGAAGGCGAGTGGACCGTCCGTCTTTACAAGGACGGCAAGCCGCTTACCGGACAGACGGTGCAGGTTCTCCAAGCCGGGCAGAAAGATGGCACGGACATCGGCAAGACAGGCGCGGGCGGTGTGGTTCGATGGAAGCAGCAGGCAGCAAAGAGTCCGCTGCTGTTCCTGGCGGAGTTCGAACAGGGCGACCAGCGCTACTCCACCAGCTTGTACGTATCCTGGTAATTTCCCCTCATGCACATTGCGGACGGCATACTTCCGGCAGCGTGGTGCGGCGTGGCGCAAGCCGTGTCGTGGGCCGGTGTGTACGTCTGCGGCCGCAAGGTGGAACCGCACGAGATCGTCCGCATGGGCCTCCTCGCTTCGGCGACCTTCGCCGTGTCGCTCATCCACTTTCCGCTCGGCGGCACGTCGGTCCACTTGGGATTGTATGGACTTTCGGGCATCCTGCTGGGCGTGCGATCCTTCCCGGTGATCTTTGCCGCGCTGCTGTTTCAAACATTGTTGTTCCAGCACGGAGGCTTGTTGTCGCTGGGCGTCAACGCGCTCAATATGGGTACCGGTGCGTTGCTGGCCGCAGCGTTGTGGCGCACTCGCGTAGGTCCGGAACCGCTGCGGGCGTTTCTGTGTGGCTTTACCGGAATCCTCGTGCCGGCGATGTTTCTTGCCCTCGAATTCGCAGCCGCGGGCTATGGCAAGGGCTTCTTCTTCATCGGCTCCGTCTATCTGGGCGCCGCGGCGCTCGAAGGCGTTCTGACGGCGGCTGCCGTGGCGTTCCTCCAACGTGTGAAGCCGGCGGTCTTTGCCTGAACTCCATGCGCTTCTGGGACTCGCTCGATCCTCGCGCACGGCTGCTCATCATCCTGCTCGCCACCATTGCCTGCGTTTCCGTACCTCGCGGCGAGCTACGGCCGTTCGCGATGTTTGCCGTGGCCATAGTCGCGCTGCTGCTGACCAGCCGTTCGCTCGACTGGGTGCATCTGTTGACGCGCTGCGCCGCATCGTCGCCCTTCATTCTGCTTGCGGGACTGCTGCTGTTGTTCCAGTACGGGATTGACCAGCAGGGCCGCCCGGAGGGACTGGTTCCCGTAACCGGCATCCTCGCGAAAGGCTATGCGGCGGCGGTTTTGCTGGCTTTCCTGGCATCCACGACGCCGCTTGCGCAAATCCTGTGGGCGATGCGAAAGCTGGGCGCGCCGGAATCGCTCAACATGATTCTGGCCATGATGTTCCGCTATACCTCGCTCCTGTCCGAAGAATGGAGCAAGCTCCAGCGCGCCCGCGACAGCCGCACGGTGCGCCCGCTCGGTGGACTCGCGCTTGCTAACGTCTACGGGCGGCAATTGGGAACCCTGCTGGTGCGCAGTTGGGATCGCGCGGACCGGATCCACGCCTCCATGCTCTCGCGAGGGTTCCACGGAGCCTGGCCGGTGCGCGAACAAAGCCGCTGGCGCGGCCGCGATACGGTTGCCCTGTTGCTCATCCCCGCGATCTTTGCAGCCATTCGTTTTTTCTAAGGTCCACCGGCCCACCATCCGGGGGTGGGGGAGCGCCTCGATTACGTTTGCGTGACTTCCGCCGCGCAGTGAATTAAAGAGCAACCCCCACATTGACTTCGAGTTACCCGCTGTGACATCATCAGCCTGATTGCTTCAGGAATCGCGGCCACGCTCGCCGGGTATCTCTCCTCGCGTCCGGGCTCGCATGTTAGTAGAAACAGCTAAGGAGAATGCATGCGCATTGATCGCACTGTCCCACGTGGTGGCAGCCGGCTCTTAGTGGCCGTGTTGGCGTCCATGCTTGGCGCATTTGCGCAGTCTGACAACTCCTCCATTTCGGGGTATGTCAGAGACGCGTCGGGAGGCAACGTTCCCAACGCGAAAGTCACAGTCAAGAACGAATCGACGTCGTTCGAACGCGAAGTTACGACCAACGACACGGGCTTTTACACGGTAACCAACATCGCACCTGGTCCCTACACGGTAACGGTGGAGGCGCAGGGCTTTAAGACCTACTCGCGCACCGGCAACCGCCTGGAATCCGGTATTCCGCTGCAGGTCAGCATCGATCTCTCGGTCGGCACGATCACGGAATCGGTCAGCGTTCAGGCGAACCTGGCACAGCTCAATACGGAAACCGCCACCATCGGCAAGACGGTGGAACAACAACAGATTCAGAATCTGGCCTTGAATGGCCGCAACCCGCTCTTTCTCGCGATGCTGAAGCCCGGTGTTCGCCGCAGTTCGCCGATGAACGGCCTGAGCTACGGCCTCGATTCGGGCGGTCTGACCATCAACGGCGGCCGTTCGCAGGATTCGGCCATCATGTTTGACGGCGCCGTCGGTATCCGCACCCGCGCCAACGGTACGTCGGTGACGACGGCCGACGCCGACACGATCCAGGAAGTACAGGTTCTCGCCGCGAATTACCAGGCCGAATACGGCCGTTCGGGAACCGGCCAGATCCGTATGGTTACCCGCTCGGGAACCAAGGACTTCCACGGTTCGTTCTACGACTACCTTCGCAACAACGCGATGGACGCCAACAGCTGGAGCCGTAACCTCAGCGCCGCGTCCAACTTTACTCCGCCGCTCCGCTACAACCAGTTCGGCTACAACATTTCGGGACCGGTGACGATTCCGAAACTGTTCAACAAGAACCGCGAAAAGCTGTTCTTCCTGTTCGCGCAGGAATATGTGCGCCGCCGTTCCACCGACACAACGTTCCCGCGCGTGCCCACCGCGGCCATGCGCAACGGCGACTTCAGCGAACTGCTTGGATCGAACCTGTACTATTCGGGCGCCCGCCCGATCAACGATCCCAGCACGGGCACCCCGTTTGCCGGCAACATCATTCCGGCAAGCCGCCTGAGCGCCAACGGCCTCGCGTTCCTCCGCACCTATCCTCTCCCCAACGGCCTGTATTCGGGCAACAACAACTACTATCAGGCTCGCGGCAACTGGCAGAACCAGCGCAAGGACACCTACTCGATCGACTACAACCCGACCCAGAACCAGGTGCTGCGCTTCCGTCACAACAACTATGTGTTCGAATCGCTCGATTCGTTCCGCGGCGGTTTTGACTTCGCTCCGTCGCGCAACTCGCGTCCCAACCAGACGGTGAGCCTTGCGCACACCTGGACGCTGAGCCCCACGTCTATCAACGAATTCATGGTTGCCGTTTCGCGCGACCAGGTTCGCATCGCGGTGGACAACTCGGGTGGCGGCCGCTACCAGCGCAGCAAGTCCGGCATCAACTACGCCTACATCTATCCCGACCGTAAGGAAATCTTCGACAAAATTCCGACCATCGAAATTCCGAACGTCGGCACCATCGACGGCGGTCCGTATCCGTCCAGCTCGGCGGGTCCGATTTACAACATCTCGAACAACTTCACCAAGATTTTCGGGAACCACACGTTCAAGTTCGGCGCGCTGTTTGAGCGTTCGGGCCAGAACGACTTCGACCAGATCAACGTTTCCGGCGTCCCCGGTGGCACCAACAACCAGAACGGCCGCTTCATCTTCAACGACGCTCGTCCTGGCGGCGCGCCCGGCACCGGCATCGGTCTTGCCAATGCCGCGATGGGTCTGTTTTCGACCTACGCGGAAATCGGCCCCCGCGCCTACACCCCGTACCGCAGCCACATGTTCGAATACTTCGCCCAGGATTCCTGGCGCGTCAATTCGAAGTTGAAGCTGGAACTCGGCTTCCGCGGCACCTGGCAGAACGGCTACAACAAGTCCCTGTGGGGCAACATCGCGGTGTTCCGCCCGGATCTGTACGATCCGTCGAAGGCGGCGTCCGTCGATCGCGCCACCGGCAACCTGTTGAGCACCGATCTGCAGAGCCGCTACAACGGCGTCTGCATCCCCGGCAACGGATTCCCGGATGCGGCCAAGGGTCGCGTACCGGCCATCGATAGCGGCTTGTACAACTTCCTGCAGCGCTGCGGCGATAGCCCGTATCCTGCGCCCAGCCAGCACAACATCGTCCCCCGTATCGGTATTGCCTACCAGTTGAGCTCGCGCGACGTCATCCGCACCGGTTTCGGTGGATTTATCTCCCGCCCCGGCGTGTACGACAGCGTGTTCCTCGGCGGCAACCCGCCCTATCAGCCGATGGTTTCGGTCAGCAACGGCATTGCCGACAACCCGAGCAGCGGCGGCCAGACGGCCTTCCCGCAGTTCTTCATGACCATCGACCCCGTGTACAAGATTCCGCGCGGCTACAACTACAACGCGACCTACCAGCGTCAGTTGACCAGCAACACCGTGGTGGAAATCGGCTACATCGGCACGGTTGGCAACTACCTGTCCCGCGAACGCGACCTGAACCAGCTGCCCACCGGCACCACGTTCCAGGCCGCCAATTCCGGCGCCAACGTCAACTACCTGCGTCCGTTCAAGGGCTTTGCGAACATCCCGATGCTCGAACATTCGGGCCGCAGCACCTACAACGCGCTGCAGGTGGAAGTGAACCGCCGCTTTGCCAAGGGCTTCAGCTACGGCTTCGCCTACACGTTGTCGAAGACCATGGACAACAACTCCGGTCCTCGCGACGCGTTCATCGACGTCTACAACCAGAGCCTCAACTGGGGCAAGTCGTCCAACGACGCTCGCCACATCGCCATCGCCAACTTCATCTACGAAATCCCGTTCTTCAACAGCGGCAAAGGCTTCATGAGAACGGCCTTCGGTGGCTGGCAGCTTTCGGGCACCACGCACTTCCAGACCGGTTCGCCGATCACCATTCAGAACGGTGACGATTACCTCGGCATCGGTTCCACGAACAACAAGCCGTGGAATCTGAACGGCACTCCGGACCGTCCGCAAGTGTTCGCCAACCGCAACGCGAACTTGAACTACTCCGGCATCACCGATTTCTGGTTCACGCCGACCGTCAATGGCTCCGCCTGGGCAACCAAGCCGGCCAACGGCGCTCTGCCGAACCAGAACCGCAACTCGGTTTCGTTCAACAACGTCGGATTCCAGAACTGGAACGCGGCGCTCTTCAAGGCCTTCCGCTTCAAGGAAAGCCAGAGCTTCCAGTTCCGCGCGGAATTCTTCAACTTCCCGAACCATCCGAACTGGGGCGGCGTGGACACCAACCCCACCTCTTCCACGTTTGGCATGGTTACCGGCAAGAGCAGCGAGCGCAACATCCAGTTGAGCCTCCGTTACTCGTTCTAACCATCGGTCCGTAAAACGGAAGGGCCCGCCTCACTCGATCATTGGAGTGAAGCGGGCCCTTTCCGTTGCGGAGGACCGACTTCCCGGGGTTTCGTAGGAAAGCCAATCCCCCTGTTGCAACGCCGCGCGGACGATCTCTCGAGCAGTACAACGGAGATCGCAACCCGTTGCTACTCCGCCCGCGCGACGCAACGCCGTAAAAATCTATTCAGCTCTTAGTGCCTCCATCGGGTCCACGCGCGTCGCCCGGCGCGCCGGCAGATAGCTCGCCGCAAGCGCCGCCGCAAGCAGCAGCATCGGCACCAGCGCGAACGTCAACGTATCCAGCGGACTCACGCCGTACAGCAGCGACGACATCCAGCGCGTCAACGCCACCGATCCGGCAAAGCCGGCCACGATGCCGATTCCGGCCAGCAGCAGCGCATGCCGCAGGAACATCGAGCGAACCTCGCCGCTCGACGCGCCAAGCGCCGAACGGATACCGATTTCCCGGGTCCGCTGCGAAACGCTGTAAGAGATCACACCGTAGATCCCAATCACACCTAACAACAATGCCATACCGCCAGCAATGGCGAGGAGCGCCATCGTGAACGAGGTTCGCGCCATGGAACGGCGTTGGAACTCGGCCAGCGTCCGCGTGCGAGCGATGGGCAGTTGCCCTTCGACGCTCCAGATCGCGTTGCGCATCTCGTCGGCAAACGCCTGCTGCCCCACCCGCGGACTGCGCACGACGAACGTCATCCAGCGTTTCACTTCGAGCGGCTGATCCCACATGTTTTCGATGATCAGGGGCCAGTGCGCGGTTTTTGGCGGAGCGCTGGACAAGCCTTCGTCACGCTCGTCGCCCACCACGCCGATCACCTCACGCCACACGCCCTTGGGATTCTCGCGAACCCGCTTGCCGATGGCCGCCTGCGCGCTGCCCCAAAATTCCTTGGCCAGCCCTTCGCTCAGGATGATCACCTTGGCCCTCTGTTCGAGGTCCGTCCACGTGTATTCGCGCCCCGCGAGCACCGGGTTGCCCATGGTCGCGAACAACCCCGGCCCCGGAAACTTGAAGCGGCGAATCGGCGGCAGTTTTCCGGCTTCGTACGACCTGTCTTCGGTAAACAGGGGGTCGTTGTTGGAACTGCCGTCCATCACAATGTTCTGGCCGAGCGCGACCGATTCCACGCCGGGGATCGCGCGGAGACGGTTCACCATCTCGCGGAACACCGGAATCACGCGGTCGTCCTTTACCTGGGCCTTCGGCAACGAGATGCTCATGGTCAGGACCTTGTCTGGATCGCGGAATCCGGGCTCTACTTTGGAGATCGCCTGGAACGTGCGGATCATCAGACCGGCGCCGATCAACAGCACCATCGCCAGAGCGATCTGCGCGACCACCAGAACGGCGCGGGCCCGATGGCGTTCGCGGCCGGCGCTGGCATTGCGTCCACCCTCGCGCAACGACGTTCCCACGCGAGGTCCCGCGTACTTGTACACCGGAATGAGCCCGAACAGCACTCCCGCGACCAGCGACACAACGAGCGCGAACAGGATCACCACCGGGTCCAGTCCGATTTCGCGAACACGCGGCAGTCCCGCCGGCGCGTTGGCGATCAACAGGCGCAGCGCGACCCACGCGACGCCGAGTCCCAGGACGCCTCCGGCAAGACCCAGCGTGATGCTTTCGGCCAGCAGTTCGCGAGCGAGGTCCATGCGGCTCGCGCCCAGCGCCGCGCGTACGGCAAGTTCCTGCTGGCGGCCTTCGGCGCGAACCAGAAGCAGATTGGCAACGTTCGCGCAGGCGATGAACAGCACGATGCCGATCGTCCCCATCAGCACCCACAGCAAGGTACTGATGCCTTCCACCAGTTCATTCTTGAGAGGTTGAAATTTGGGCTTCAACTGGAGGTCGACAAACGCCTGCTTGGTGAAGCCGGGCGGCATGGGAAAGCGTTCCATCATCATCGGTATGATGCGGGCGGCGTCGGCATTGGCCTGTTCGAACGACACGCCGGGCTTCAACCGCGCGATGCCTCGATAACTGAAATTGCCCACCATCGCTTTGGCGCGATCCAGTTGCTGCGGACGCACGATCATCGGGTTCGTGTCGAGGAACTGGAAGTCCTGCCGAAGGACGCCGATGATCTCGTACCGTTCGCCATCGACGCGCAGGTTCTGTCCAATCGCGTTGGCATTGCCGCCGAACTTGCGCGTCCAATAGGCGTGGGACAAGATCACGGTGCGAGGCGCGCCAGGCTTGTCGTCCTCGACGGTAAAGAAGCGTCCGGCTTGCGGCGTGGCAAGCAGCGCGGGCAGAAATTCATGCGTCACCACGAGCGAATCGACATGCTCCGGTTCCGCGGAACCGGTGATGGAGTCGCCATCGCTTTGCCACAGTGCCGGATTGTCGAGCGTACGTGTTTCGTCCTTCAACAGCCAGTATTCGGAGGGCGCGGCGTTCAGTTCGTGTCCGCCGAACGCCGGCGTGCTGAGCCAGAGTCCCACCAGGCGGTCGGGTTCCGAGAAGGGCAGTGCTTTGAGCAGGACACCATGCACGACGCTGAAGATGGCGGTGTTGGCGCCGATGCCGATAGCCAGCGTCAACAACGTGACGGCGGCGAAACCAGGCGTCTTCCGCAGGCGCCGGAACAGGAATCGGAGTTGAGTTGTCAGAGCCATGGCAATGAAATGGGTACGCAGCCGTGGTCGAAAACGTTCGGCGTACGTCCAATATAAATAGGCCGCCCGCGCGTTTTTGTTACCGGTTTCGATTCGAATAGTTAGACACCGGAACACGCCAACGGTGTTCCGGAAACAACAGGTTTTTCGTGTCCCGAAAACGCACGGTGTCCGTTTGTCGCAAAAGGCGACAACATCAGGAAAGTGAGACAATCAGGGCGTGAAGTTGCGGTATTTCCTGGCTCTTCCTCTGTATGCCAGCGTTCTGTTGGCCGAAACCAAGTGGACCTTTGTGAAGTCCGGTCCCTTTGAAGTGTGGACCAACGGATCGGACAAACAGGCGAAGTACCGGCTGCTTGAAGCGGAACAGTTCCGGCACGTATTCGGAGGCATCCTCGCGAAACCCGACCTGAAGTCCATCTGGCCGGTGCATGTGCTGGCAGTGAAGGACAAGCGCGTGTCCGAAAAGCCGCTGACCCTGGTGCGCGACGCCTACGTGATGGTGACGCCGGAAGACACGCCGCTGGGGCCCGTGTTCCGGCGCGATGCCGCGCGCGTGTTCCTGGACGCCAACGCCAAGCGCTATCCCGCGCACATCGAGCAGGGCCTGACCGAAGCCGTCACCTGGATTCAAGTCGACGGCACGCGCGTGTCGCTCGTCGCGCCGCCCGCCGATTCGCGAACGCTCACCTGGGCTCGCATCCACTTTCTTTTGACGGACCCCGCATTCAGCGGCAAATTTCGCGTCTACCTGTCCAACCTCGAACAAGGCGGCGACGAGGCCAGCGCCTGCCGCAATGCCTTCGCCATGCCGGTCGCGGAGGTGGAAAAGCTCGTGAAGGCGCACCAGGCGAAGGGCAGTTACGCGCCGTTCCCGCTCACCGGGCGCCCCATCAACGCGGACAAAGATTTCTATCCCAAGACCCTGTCCGCGGACCTCGCGAGAATCGCCGAAGTGGACGCGGGCATGGCCAAAGCCGCGAGCCTCGCCGACCTCGAGACACCGGAATCCTACGAGACGCAGGAACGGTTCGACAAGGCGGTGGAGGCAGGCTCGAAGTCGCCAAACGCGTGGCTACGCTATGGGCAGATGATGGCCGCCAAGAAGGACAATACGCAGGCGATGGCCGCATTCAAGCGCGCCGCCGAGTTGAACATGCAGTGGGGCGCGCCGTACGCCGAGTTCGCGAAACTCGAAACGACGCCGTCGCGGCAGATGTTCTATTGGAAGAAGGCGGCGGAACTGGAACTGCGCAACGTCGCCTATTGGGAAGCGTACGCGACCTCGGCGACCGAAGCGAACCTGTACAACGACGCCGCCAAAGGTTGGGCCGGAGCCGAACGCGCCGCGCCAACCGCGGAAGAACGCACGAGGTTGATCCAAGCTCGCCGCGACATCGAAACCCGTCGCGCCGATTACGCCGAGGCCGAACGCCGCCGCATCTCCGACGAACGCTATCGCGAAATCGAACGCCTGAAAGCGGAAGCGCTGGGCGACATCCGCAAGGCCGAAGCCAAGGCCAACGCCCGCATGGGTTCGGACACCGCGCCGGCCAAGGATCAGGTGGAAAAATGGTGGGACCCGGAAAAGGGTGACAAAGTCACGGGTACACTGACGCGCGTGGATTGCCTGTCCGGCGGTGTCGCGAGGCTCCACATCGCAGGCGCAAAGACGCGAGTCGTGCTGATTCGCGAACCGTCCAAGCTCGCCACCAAGGAAACCTTCGGCTGCGGCATCCAGAGGCCCGCTCGCAAGGTGGAAGTGATTGTGCAACCCAAGCCTGACACCAAGTTTGGAACCGCCGGAGATGTGGTCCAATTGGACTTCATCCAATGAGATGGCTTGCCATCGGTATCTTCATCCTGTCTTCGTTCTGCAATTACCTGGACCGTCAGATTCTTTCCGCCGCGGCCCCGTTGATCAAGGACGAATTCGCACTCAACAATCAGCAGTTCGCGAACCTGCTTTCGGCGTTCGCGCTCACCTACGCGTTCTCGTCGATGTTCGTCGGCTGGTGGCTGGACCGCATCGGCCTCGACAAAGGCATCATGATCTCGGTGGCGGCGTGGTCGGCAGTCGCCGCGGTGACCGGATTTGCGACCTCCGCCGCGATGTTGCTCGCCTGCCGCGCGGCGTTGGGCGTAGCGGAGGCCGGATCCATACCGGCGTTCGGCAAAGCCAACGCGAGGTACCTGCGGCCGAGTGAATTCGCCATCGGCACAGGCTTGAACCAACTCGGTCTGTCGCTCGCCGGAGTCACCGCGCCGTTCCTCGTAGGCAGCTTTGGCAACAGCGCCGGTTGGCGAACCATTTATCTGTACGCGGGCCTCGCCGGATTGTTGTGGATCCCGCTGTGGTGGTTCACCTCGCGCGCGATCCCGGGCAGCACGCCGCAACAGTCATCAGCATCGGCCGCCGCGACCCCCATCCGCGAAATCCTGCGCGACCGCCGCTTCCTAGGCGTCGTCGCGGCAAACATCCTGTCGATGATCCTGTACAGCTTCTGGACCAGTTGGACCACTCTTTACTTCGTCCAGGCGCACCACATGTCGCAGGCCGTGGCGAACACCCGGTACGCGCTGGCGCCACCCGTGTTCGCGACCCTTGGAGGACTCACCGGCGGCGCGATC
>JAFDVT010000754.1 GCA_018268875.1 Acidobacteriota bacterium | reverse complement strand
CGGCATCCGCCGCATGGCCGACCCGGCCGCCGCGCTTCTGATCGCGCCCAGCCAGGGCATTCATCTCGTCTTTCCCGGCCGCTTCCTTGCGAGCGACCACGCGATCATGGTGCCCCACACCAGCGACGGACGCGTGATGTTCGCCATCCCGTGGCACGGCCACGTCGTCGTCGGAACCACCGACACGCCGATCTCCGAAGCCTCGCTCGACCCGTTGCCCTTTGAAGAGGAAATCGACTTCATCCTCGAAACCTCGGCCCGCTATCTCAGCCACGCGCCTTCGCGCGGCGATGTGCTGTCCGTGTTCGTCGGCATCCGGCCTCTGGTGAAAGCGGGCGGAGATTCCGGTGGCAACACCGCGGCGTTATCCCGCGACCACACGATCCGCATCGAGGATTCCTGCCTGGTTACGATCACCGGCGGCAAGTGGACCACGTATCGCCACATGGCCGAAGACTGCGTCAACAAAGCCGCCACTATCGCCCAGTTGGACGAGCGTCCCTGCGTGACGAAGAATCTCAACGTCCACGGCTATCATCAGAACGCGGAGAAGTTCGGCGACCTTGCGGTATACGGCGCCGACGCGCCGGCCATTGCAGCGCTCGGCCGCGCCGCCGCCGGCTTGGACGATCGCCTCGACCCCGAACTGCCCTACACCGCGGCCGAAGTGATTTGGGCCGTTCGTAATGAAATGGCGCGAACCGTGGATGACGTACTGGCACGCCGCACCCGCGCCCTGTTTTTGAACGCCAGCGCCGCCCTGCGCATGGCCCCGCGTGTTGCGCAATTGATGGCGTCCGAACTCGGCCGCGATCACGCTTGGCAACAACAACAACTGGCGGACTTTCAGAAGATCGCCACTGGATACGTTCTAGGAGGAACTGCATCGTGAGTCTCGAATACTCTTTGCCTGTCGATATGGACGCGAAAGTTCGCGCCACGCTCGAAGACTGGACCGAAAAAGGCAACGTCGCCCGCCTGTGGGCCAAAGATCCAACCCTGTGGACCAACAAGGGCGAGGAAAACTGGCTGGGCTGGCTCGACATCGTTGACACGCAGGTGGACCACTCCGCTGATCTCGTCGCGTTTGCCAGCGAAGTGAAGGAACGCGGTTTCGAACAGATCCTGCTGCTCGGCATGGGCGGCTCGTCTTTGTGTCCCGAAGTGCTCAAGATGACCTTCGGCAAGAAGGCCGGCTTTCCGGAAATGTTTGTTCTCGATTCCACCGATCCCGCGCAGGTGAAAGCATTCGAGAACAAATTGCACCTCGAAAAGACGCTGTTTTTCGTGTCCAGCAAGTCGGGCTCGACGCTGGAGCCGAACATCTTCAAGGATTACTTTTTCGACCGCGTCAAGAACCCCGGCCAGTTCGTCGCCATCACCGATCCCGGCTCGCACATGCAGCAAGTGGCCGAGGCGGACGGCTTCTGGAAGGTGTTTTACGGCGACAAGACGATCGGCGGGCGTTATTCCGCGCTGTCCAACTTCGGCATGATTCCCGCCGCCGCGATGGGGCTGGACATGCCTCGCTTCCTGCATGAGGCGCAGGTGATGGTTGGCGACTGCCACAACGAACCGGCCAAGAATCCCGGCGTCGCACTGGGCGCGATCCTGGGCGTTGCCGCCAACAGCGGCCGCGACAAGCTCACCATCGTGACCTCGCCCGGTATCTTTGACCTCGGTGCGTGGCTCGAACAGCTCATCGCCGAATCCACGGGCAAGAACGGCAAGGGCATCATCCCGGTCGACCGCGAACCGCTCGCGCCGCCGCACCTGTATGGCAAGGACCGCGTGTTCGTCTACGTTCGCCTGCAGGGCGCGGTCGAAAACGCGCATGAAGTGGGCATCGCCGCGCTCGAAGAAGCCGGTTTCCCGGTGATCAAGATCACCATGCCCGACGAGTACCACCTGGGTGCGGAATTCTTCCGCTGGGAAATTGCGACCGCTGTCGCCGGCTCCATCATCGGCATCAACCCGTTCGACCAACCCGATGTCGAAGCCAGCAAAATCGCCACCAAGAAGCTGACGTCGCAATACGAGGAGACCGGGTCGCTACCCGCCGAAACGCCGGTGCTCATCACCGATCCCGATGCGTCGGACAAGATCAAGGAACTGCTGTCGACGCTCCAGCCCAACGATTACTTCGCCGTGCTGGGCTACATCGACATGAACGAAAGTACGGAAATTTCGCTGCAGTCCATCCGGTCCATGGTGCGCGACAGCAAGAAGGTCGCCACTTGCCTGGGATTCGGTCCGCGCTTCCTGCACTCCACCGGCCAAGCCTACAAGGGAGGCCCGAACACCGGTGTGTTTTTGCAGGTCACGTGCGACGATCCGGTGGACCTCGCGGTACCTGGCGCCCGTTACAGCTTTGGCGTCGTCAAAGCGGCGCAAGCGCGAGGCGACCTCGAGGTGCTGACCGAACGCAAACGCCGCGCCCTGCGCATCCACTTGGGTTCCGATCTTCGGACCGGCCTCATGAAGTTGCGCGGCGCCGTCACCAAAGCGCTCTATAAATAAGCGGTTTGTTTCAAAGGAAATGGCGGAATTTCCAACCATTTCCGTGAAACGCAAAGCAGTCCACTGACTCCAAAAGGTAGGGGCGCGGATGCGATTTCCAATGCATGCGCGCCATTGCCCATAGCGCGCCGGCATGGCGTCCGCTCCTCTACGATTTTGAATTTCGCAGGCCGGCCACGACGCCGCTGGATTTCTGTGACATCGTCATGCTCACAGCGGCTTCCGGCTTTTGCGCAGTTGAGGATGGGAGGACTCGTTTTGCCATGCCTGATACAGCGAACCCAGTATCCGAATTTGCAAGTTCCAACAAATCCAGCGGTGTGCCAGGTCTGGACAGCGTGTTGGGCGGCGGCTGGCCCACCGGCCATGTGTACGTCGTCAGCGGCCAGCCCGGTTGCGGCAAAACGACACTCGGCCTGCAGTTTCTCCTCGAAGGCATCTCCAACGGCGAACGAGTTCTATACATCACGCTAGCCGAGTCCGGCCGCGAACTTCGGCAGGTGGCAAATTCGCATGGCTGGAGCCTGCGCGGCATCGAAATCTTTGAGCTCCTTCCCATGGAAGAGAGTTTAAACGTCGAAGAGCAATACACCGTTCTGTACCCCGGCGAAGTGGAGATGTCGGGGATCATCAAGTCCATCCTGGCGCGCATCGAGGAAGTCGAACCCAAACGAGTGGTGTTCGATTCGTTGTCGGAGCTATGGCTTCTCGCCCGCGAATCGCTGCGCTTCCGCAGGCAACTGCTGGCGCTCAAGCAATACTTCGCCGGACGTGAGACGACGGTTCTGATGCTAGACGACCACACCGCCACCGAAGTGGAGCGCGACCTGCAAAGCATCGTCCATGGTGTCCTGCGGCTGGAAAATCTCGCGCGCGACTATGGCACCAGGCGCCGCCGTTTGGAGGTGTTAAAGCTACGCGGCGTCGTCTTTCGCGAAGGGTTTCACGACTACGACATTCGCACGGGCGGCCTGGTTGTGTATCCACGCCTGGTCGCCACCCAGCACCATACCGAATTCCACCCGGAGATGGTTACCAGCGGCATCCCCCACTTGGACGACCTTTTGGGCGGCGGTTTGAATCGCGGCACCAGCACGTTGCTGGTAGGACCGGCGGGCGCCGGCAAAAGCTCGATCAGCCTGCAGTACGCCGCATGCAGCGCGCAGTCCGGCGAACGCGCCCTGTACATCACGTTCGACGAAGGCTACGGGACGCTCGCCGAACGAGCCCTGTCGCTCGGCACGGACATACGAAAACTGCAGGCTCACGGACTGCTCAAGCTGTCGTTCGTCGATCCGGCCGACCTGTCGCCGGGCCGCTTTGTGGAGACCATCCGCCAGGAAGTCGATGCGCATGGAACCCGCGTGGTGGTGATCGACAGCCTCAACGGTTTCCTCGCCGCCATGCCGAGCGAGGCGTACCTGGACATACAGCTTCGCGAGCTACTTTCCTACCTGAACAATTGCGGCGTCGTCACCATTCTCGTACTGGCCCAATACGGCATTCTGGGGCAGGGCATGGTCAGTCCGGTGGACGTCAGCTACCTGTCCGACACCATTCTTTTGCTGCGTTATTTCGAATATCGGGGCGAGGTTCGCCAGGCGATCTCGGTGGTAAAAAAACGCAGCGGCAGGCACGAACGAAGCATTCGCGAATTGATTCTCGAAACGGGAGGCATCCGGGTCGGGGAACCGTTGCGCGATTTTCACGGCGTCCTTACCGGTGTTCCCGTCTTCACTGGAACCGGCGCTCTGAGGGACGGTATCTATGACGAAACACAGCAGCATCAGCATCTCCGGAACACCAGCAACGGCTGACCGCGAGGCGCTGGTGCTGATCCACGCGCCTGTCGGCCGCGATGGTCCGCTTCTCCGCGAAGTTCTTGAACGCGGTCAGGTACGGGCGCTTGTCTGTCCTTCCTTCGACGACCTCATCCGTGAACTCGAAGCCGGCGCGGACGCGGTGTTCATTGCCGAAGAAGCGCTTACCGGCTCCGCGGTCTCGCGCCTCCATCAGATCCTGGTTCAGCATCGCCCCCTGCTCGATCTGCCCATCACCGTGCTCACCATCCGGGGGGAACCGTCGCAAGCCCTGGCGGAACGCCTATCGCGTTTCGACATCCTTGGCGGTGTTGCGTTGCTCGAACGCCCCGCGCGCGGCGACACGCTGTTGAGCGCCGCGCAGACCGCCCTCCGCGCCCGCCGCAAACAATACGAAGTCCGCAAACGCGATGCGGAACTGCAAATTATCACCGACAATGTTCCCGCCCTGATCGCCTATGTCGATCGCGACATGGTGTTTCGCCGCGTGAACCGGATGTACCTGGAATGGTTCCAGATGCGCGCCTCCGACGTCATCGGCAGATCGGTGATCGAGGTTCGCGGCAAGGAACGCGCCTCGCTTGCCCAGCCTTACCTCGACCAGGTGCTGCGCGGCGTCCACGTGTCCTACGAGACACGCATCCCCGACAAGGGCGGCGAACTGCGCGACCTCAGCGTTTCGCTCGCGCCGGACGTCGACGACGATGGGCATGTGCGCGGCTTTGTCTCCGTTGCCAACGACATCACCGAACGCAAGCGGGCCGAACGCATGTCGCACGAACGGGCCAACCGTCTGCGCTTTCTCAACGAACTGGGGGAAGCCGCCCGGTGCCTCAACGATCCGGCTGGCGTCATCCGCCTGATCGTCGGCATGACGGCCGCCGAACTCGGCGCGCCGCGCTGCACTTTTTCCGAAGTCGGACCGGACAGCCTCACCGTACACGTCAAATACTCGCTCGCTCCCGAGGGTTCCCCACAACCGGCCTCCTACTGGCTGCCCGAGTTTGGCGCTCGCGTCATCCATCTCCTGCAATCCGGGCAGCAACTCGTCGTATCGAACGCCGCCTCGGAATTTGCCTCGATCGAGGGACTGGCGGGCTTTCAGAACAGCGAAACCGGCGCCGCGATCGTTTCCCCGATCCTCGACCAGGGGCGCCTGGTGGCGATCCTCGCCGTGCATGGTCCCGAACCTCGGGATTGGACGGCTTCGGAGATCGAGCTGATGTCGTCGGTGAGCGACCGCTGTTGGGCCTACATCCAGCGCGCCCGGGCCGAAAGCGAATTGCAGGAAAGCGAGTCCCGGTTCCGCACCCTCGCCGATGGCATGCCGAACCTTGCCTGGATGGCCGCCGCCGACGGCCGGATCTTCTGGTACAACCAGCGCTGGCGGGATTACGCGGCGGGTCGAACGCTTACGGAGTTCGAAGGCTGGGGAAATCAGGCCCCGGACAATCCCGAATGGAGAAAATCTCTCACTGCGGGGAAGCCGTTTGAGTCAGTTTTTCCCATTCGTGACGGCAATGGTGTCAGTCGATTATTCCTCACCCGGGTCTCGCCGGTGCTCGATCCCGAAAATAGAATTATTCGCTGGTTCGGTACCAATACCGATATCGACGGCCAGATGCAGGTGGAGGACGAACTCCGCCGCGCCAACGAGGAACTCGAAGAATTCGCCTACGTTGCCAGCCACGACCTGCAGGAACCCTTGCGAATGATCAACATCTATTCGCAACTCCTGCTCAAACGGCTGGGGCCTTCGGAAAGCCGGGAATACGCCGATTTTGCCCGTTACATCTCTTCCGGCGTCCACAGAATGGAAGAACTCATCCGCGATTTGCTGACGTATTCGCAGGTCACGCACTCGAATGGTGAAGTTATTGTCACGCGCGCCAATTTGGCCCGCAGCGTGCAACTAGCTTTGGCAAATGTAGACGGACGGATCAACGAAACCGACGCGCGCGTTGTCGTCGCCGGTTCGCTGCCGGTCGTCGCTGGTGATGAGGGGCAATTCGGTCATGTTTTTCAAAATTTGCTATCGAACGCTCTTAAATACCGGAAGCCGGAAATCATCCCAGACATTCGAATTACTGTACGTCGGCGAAGTGAGAACTGGGATATAAGAGTACAAGACAATGGGATTGGCTTCGAGCAGGATCAGGCGGAACGTATCTTTGGTTTGTTTAAGCGGTTGCATCGCGAAGATTACCCCGGCACGGGTCTCGGTCTCGCGATCTGCAGGCGAATTGTGGAACGATTCCACGGCCACATTTGGGCAGAGTCACAACCGGGCGCGGGTTCCGTTTTTCACATCGAACTCCCTATTGTCGAGGAGGCGTAGGTGTCCGGAATGAGTCCGCTGCGGAGGCCAATCCGCATTTTTTTGGCCGAGGATAACCCGGGCGACGTGGTTTTGATCCGCGAGGCCCTTCGCGAATACAAAGTGGAACACTCGCTTGTGCACGCCGCCGACGGTTCGGAGGCAAAGCAGTACCTGGATTCTTTGGCAAATCTGCCGGCATCGGAATTGCCGGATATTTTACTGCTCGATTTGAACCTGCCCAAGTGCGACGGGGACCAACTGCTCGCGATGTTTCGCGCCCATCCTTGCTGCAAGGACACGCCCGCGATCATTGTGACGTCGTCCAACGCGCCCAAGGATCGAGACCGCGCCGCCGAACTCGGCGCTTCCCGCTACTTCCGCAAGCCGTCGGATCTCAATGAGTACCTGCGGCTGGGGTTGATCGTGCGGGAAGTGGTCGCCGAGCGCGGACTGGTGGCGTTCTAACGCAAGCCTATTTCTTGCCGGTGTAGCGGACGCGCCAGATGCGGTTGTTCGCGTCTTCGCTAATCAGCAGGCTGCCATCCGGCATCTGCGCGATTCCCACCGGGCGGCCCCACACTTCCTTGTCGTCTTCGCTCTTCATCCAACCGGACAGGAAGGTTTCGGGAGCGCCCGCCGGACGTCCCTTTTGAAACGGCACGAATGCGATCGAATAACCGACGCGCTTGGCCCGGTTGTTTGAGCCTCGATACGCCAGAAACGCCCCATTCTTGTACTTGGCCGGGAACGCCTTGCCGGTGTAAAACACAAAGTCCATCACCGCGACGTGGGCCGGCAGCACGACATCCGGCACGATCGTCTTCTTCACCAGTTCCGGCGCTTCCCCTTTGCGGCGAGGTTCCTCGTTCGGTCCGATGTAGGCGTATGGCCAGCCGTAAAATTCGCCCTTTTTCACTTCGGTAAAGAAGTCCGGCACCAGGTCGTCGCCCAAGCCGTCGCGTTCCTGCACCGTGGTCCACAGCTTGCCGGATTCCGGCTGAAACCGAATGTTGACGGGGTTGCGAAGGCCGCCCGCGACGATTTCGTGTCCGGAACCATCGGCGTTGTACACATTCACCGCCGCCCGGTCCTTGGGATCCCCGGCGTCGATGTTCGAGCCCGACCCGATCGACACATACAGCTTGCCGTTCTTGTCGAACGCCAGACCGCGCATCCAGTGGCCCTTCTCGTAGCCGGCGAGAGTGATGATCGCTTCGCCCTTGCCGATCTCTTTGGTTTTGGGGTTGAACTTGTACCGCTTGATGGCGGTCGCTTCTGAGACGTACAGGTCGCCCTTGTGCCAGGCGAGGCCCGACGGACGGTCCAGATTCTCGAGCAGCGGTTTGACGGACCGGTCCGCGCCAACCAGCATCACGGAACCTTTGGCAACGGCGTCCGACACCAGCACGCTGCCATCGGCCAACGCCAGCATGATGCGCGGCTTTTTGAAGCCGGAAGAGACGTACTCTTCCACTTCGAAGCCCGCGGGCACGGTCAGCTTCAGGCCGTCGATTTTTGCGACCACCTTGGGACCGTTGGCGTTATTCGGTGTGTGATACGGGGCAGGTAGCGTGACGGCCGCTTTTTGCTGGGCGAATCCGGCGGCTACCGCGAAAGAAAACGAGAGAACAAGGGTCTGCTTCTTCATGAAACTCGCAGCCCAGTGTATCGCAGCGTCGCCCTATTTCTTCTTGGGCAGCATTTTTTCCACTTCCGGTGGAATCGCGAAGGTCACCGTCACGGG
>JAFDVT010000753.1 GCA_018268875.1 Acidobacteriota bacterium | reverse complement strand
GCCCGACGCGCGAGCTTGCGATTCAAATCAACGAAACGTTCATGAAGATCGGCGCCAACACCGGTGTACGCACCGCTGTCGTTGTCGGCGGCATGGACGAAAGCCGGCAATTGCGGGCGATCCGCGCCGGCGCGCAGGTGGTTATCGCCACTCCCGGCCGCCTGGTGGACTTCCTCCAGCGCCGCCTCGTCGATCTGCGCGGTGTCAACGTTGCCGTTCTCGACGAAGCCGACCGTATGCTCGACATGGGCTTCCTCCCGTCGCTCAAGCAGATCCTGGCCGCGATGCCCGAAGGACGGCAAACCATGCTGTTCTCGGCCACCATCGAAAAGTCCGTGGCCCATCTGGTGGACGCCGCCGTTCGCAACCCCGTCCGCATCGCCATCGGCGCCATCACCAAGCCCGCCGAGCATGTGGACCTGCATGTCTACGAAATCGAACAGGGCCACAAAATGGACCTGCTGCAGCAGTTGCTGCGCAACCAGGACGGCTCGTTCCTCGTGTTTTCGCGCACCAAGCACGGCGCCGACCGCCTGGCCCGCAACCTGGAACGCACTGGCGTCAACGCCACGCGCATCCATGGTGACCGTACCCAGGGCCAGCGCAACGCCGCGCTCTCCGGGTTTAAGGAAGGCAAGTTCCGCGTTCTGGTGGCCACCGATGTTGCCGCCCGTGGCATCCACGTCGACGGGATCGCCCACGTCGTGAACTTCGACCTGCCGCAGGTGCCCGAAGACTTCATCCACCGCGCGGGCCGCACCGGCCGCGCCGGACGCCGTGGCATTGCCTCCACGTTCAGCACCCGTGCGGAACGTTCGGAGATTCGCCGCATCGAACGCGCGTTGAACGTCAAGATGCAGCAGCTTCCGTTCACCAACTCCGCGCCGTCGTCCAAGGGATTCACGGAAATCGTCGAACCCATCGTGGCGGAGGAGAAGGAGATCAAGCCGGTTGCTGCCGTGACGACTGCTCCAGTGGTCCGCAAGTCGTTCGCAGCATCCAAGTTCGGGGCGTCGAAAGCCGCCGCCGCTGCTGGCAAAGGCGGGGCGGGGAAGTTCGCCAAGTCGGCCGCTGGGGCGCGAGGCGGTAAGCCCGCGTTCGGTTCCGGCAGCAAGCCTGCTAACAAGCACAAGAAGTCCGGCGGGCCCTCTCCGTGGCGCAAGGAATGGCGTTCATCGAACCCGTCCGCACGTCGCGAAGCAACCGTCTAGTCAAACGTTAAAAAAGCAGCCGCGGCTCGTTGTCTTTGCCCTAGAAGCAAGGACAGGAGCCGCGGTTTCGTTTCTGCAGACCTCACACAAGCGGGCGGATGCCCGATTCGAACCCGACGCCTTCGCCCTCAGACCTATCGCTTTACGGCCACCGGCCCTGCTGGCGCGTCTTTCCCCGGCGTCCAGGCATGCACAGGAGGCGCGCCGTCATTTTGCAGGTTGTTCGTCGACGTCCAGCGAATGGCCTCCATGTAACATCCCGAGACCTGCTGGAACCGCATCCCCAGCTTGGCGGCAATGGCGGTACATTCGGGAAGGCGCCCATCTTCGTACGGCCGCGTCACCTTCGGCACCGTCGCCAGCGGCGATTGCACGCGGTCGGTCGCCACCAGCGCGTGGTACATCTCGTCGCTCACGTGCAGCTCTTTCAGGATCTGCGTGAGCGGAACCCCCATAATTGCGTCGAGCATCGACAGCATACCGGTCAGGAACGCCGTGGGACCTAAGTTTTCGCGTCCGATGGCATGGGCCAGGTTTTCGCACATCCGGCCACGAATCACCGCGCGCTCGATCATGGATGGATTCGACGACGAACTCAACTGCGGCAACAACAGAATGGCCACGAACCGGCGAATCTCCAGCACGCCGAGGCGCATAAAACACTGCCCCAGCGAATCCACCGCGCCGCCGTGAATCGCCGTATTGGCAAAACGCAACAGCTTGACGGTGAGCCCCACATCCTGGCTGACGATCTTTTCGGCTTCGGTGAGGCTCAGGTCTTCCCTCGTGCTCAGCGCCGACAGGACCTGAATCAGGTTCAATTGCCGCACCGAAACCCGCCTCCCGGCGACTATGATGGGCCGTTCGAAGTAATATCCCTGGAAATAGTCGCAGCCCATCTGCAACGCGCTCTCATAGTCGGCCGCGGTTTCGAGCTTTTCCGCGAGTAATTTTTTGCCGCGCGCCCGGAGACGATGGGACAGCATGCGCAGCGTATCGAGGTCCGTCGCCCGAAAATCGAGCTTGATGCACCAGACATGATCGATCAGCGGCTCCAGTTCCGGCTGCCCGATGTAGTCGTCCAGCACCAGCACAAACCCTCGCTTGCGCAGGCTCTGACACGCCTGGTGGACCTCCGGCGTTACCACCGTCGTTTCCAGGATTTCGAGCACGATCCGATCCGGTGGCAACAGGCTCAGCGCGGGGTGCCCCAAATGCTCGCCCGGCACGTTGACCAACACACGGCAGCCGTCCGCCAACCGGTCCAGCCCCAGATCGAGCAGCGCTCCGCTCAATACCGTGGCGGTAGCCGAAAAGTCACTCCTGTCGCTGGACGTTTGGCCTTTGCCCGATCGAAAAAGCAACTCGTACCCGACAATGTGCTTTTGCCGGTCGAGGATTGCTTGCCTGCCGATGTGCACGTCCACATTAGTACTTCTCGGCCGATCCGCCCGGTTGAAGAGCGAACTTCACTGAATTGCACAAGTATTTTGGAAAGATTATCCCGAAACTGGGGTGTCCTTCTCTCGCGCCGGCTCCCCGGTGATCAAGCGTGCCCCGCGATTGAAGGTGAAGTACTGTATTCCCCACTTGATAAACACGAGAAGCCGGTTTTCGAACTCCACCACGTACATCAAGTGAATGAACAACCACAGCAGCCAGGCGAGGAACCCCGATACCTTCAGCCACCCGAAGTCGGCAACCGCCGAAGCGCGCCCGATCACCGCCAGGTTGCCCTTGTTGTGATAGACAAACGGCGGCCGCGGCAACGCCGGGTCGGCCACCACCTGGTGCGCCGCATAACGGCCCTGCTGCATCGCCACAGGCGCTACCCCGGGCAGCGGGTTCCCGGCCTTATCCTTCGCCGCCGCCGCGTCGCCAATGACAAAAATTTCCGGATATCCAGGCACCGTCAAGTCCGGACCGACGATCACTCGTCCACCGCGGTCGAGTTCGCATTTGGTGGCCTCGCTCAACACCTTGCCAAACCCTGACGCGGCGACCCCGGCGGCCCAGATCACCGTCTTTGCCGCGACCCGCTCCCCCGACTGCAGCAACACGCCATCGGCGTCGACGCCCGTCACCCGGACTCCATTCCGCGTGCGAACCCCCATGCGCAATAGCGACCGTTCGGCCTTCTCCGACAGTTCCTCGGGGAACGCGCCCAGCACCCGCGGTCCGCCATCGAGGACGAGGATTCGCGACTCTTCCGGGCGGATCGATCGAAAGTCGTGACGCAGCGTGTCGTTGGCGATCTCGGCGATCGCGCCCGCCAATTCCACGCCAGTCGGACCTCCGCCGACGATCAGAAACGTCAGGTAGGCGCGGCGCAGTTCCGGATCGTCTTCCTTTTCGGCCGCTTCAAACGCACGCAGGATCTTGTGGCGGATGCGCGTGGCGTCCTCCACTGTTTTGAGTCCTGGCGCTTCTTCGGCCCATTGGTCGTTACCGAAGTACGAGGTCCTCGAGCCGGTGGCGACAATGAGCGCGTCGTAGTCGAGGTGTTCGGCTCCGCCATCCAGCTCCAGCTTCTTCGCAGCGGCGTCGATGCCCGTCACTTCCGCCATCAGAACTTGGGTGTTCTGCTGGTCTTTCAGTACGGAACGGAGCGGCGCGGCGATCTCGCCGGGGGATAGGGAACCGGTGGCCACCTGGTACAGCAGTGGTTGGAATAGATGGAAATTTCGTTTGTCGACGAGTGTGATCTGGACGTTTGCAACGCGGCGGAGCGCTTGCGCCGCATACAGGCCGCCGAACCCTCCGCCGACGATTACAATTTTCATCCCAGGTACTTTTTCAGGTCCGGATTCAACTGCTGCTGGATCTCCGGTTGATCGATGTTTTCTTTCGTCACCAGCTTGGCGGCGATGCTCTGGATCTTCGGAACCGCCTTGCCGTTCAGATGGTCGACGGCCGCTTTGGCGGATTCATACCCCATGCGGAACGGATCCTGAATCACCAGCGAATCGATCACACCTTCGCGAAGGTCGGCCACCAGTTGCGGGCTCGAATCGAACCCGACCAGCTTCACCGGGCTCTTGCGGCTCTTCAACGCCCGCGTCGCGCCCACCGTGCTGCTTTCGTTCGAACCGAACAGCACCTGTACTTCGGGATGCGCCGTCAGGATGTTCTCGGTAACCGCCATGCTCTTCGAAAAATCGGCCCACCCGTACTGTTCGGCGACGATCTGCACGTTCGGGTACACCTTGCCGATGCGGTCTTTAAAGCCCTGTTCGCGCGCCATTGTCGACGCCGCCCCGGGCTGCACCATCACCATCGCGATCTTGCCGCTGCCGTCCAAAAGTTCGGCCACCCGGTTCGCGCCCATTTCGCCGGCCTTGTAGTTGTCGGTCGAAACCTGCGACACGAACTTGTCCGTATCGATCCCGGAATCGAAAATGATCACCGGAATCTTGGCCGCCGCCGCGCGTTCCACGACGCCCACCATGCTCTTCTTGTCGATCGGCGCCAGCGCGATCGCGTCGATGCCACGGCTGATCATCGAATCGACAATCTGAATCTGCTGGTTGAAGTCCGTCTCCTGCGCCGGACCGTTCCAGACGATCTCGACATCCGCCTCGCGCGCCAGTTTCACCGCTCCGGCATGTACCGACTGCCAGAACATATGCGCGCTTCCCTTGGGAACCACGCCAATCTGCTTCTTGCCCGACCGGTTGCAACCGGCCGATCCCAACACTC
>JAFDVT010000752.1 GCA_018268875.1 Acidobacteriota bacterium | reverse complement strand
TGATCGACGAACTGTCCATCCTGCTCGGTAAGAAGCTGAAAATAAAGGTCGCGACGCTGTCGCAGATCTCCGACCTGCTCAAGAAAACCGAACAGTCCCAGCGCGTGCTCGAAGAAGTCACCGAAGGCTTCGCGCTCGACGTCGTCAACGAGGACAATCCGGACGAAACCCTTTCGATCGATAAGCTTACAGGCGGCGACTCGAACATCGCCCCAGTCATCAAGCTGATCGACACCACGCTGTTCAGCGCGCTTGAACGCCGCGCCTCCGATATCCATATCGAAACCCGGGACCAGGAAGTCGTCATCAAGTACCGCATCGACGGCGTTCTCACCTACGCCATGCCGCCGATCGCCAAGGAATGGCATTCGACGATCATTTCGCGCATCAAGGTGATGAGCGAACTCGACATCGCCGAACGCCGCGTCCCCCAGGACGGCCGCTTCCGGGTCCGCTACAAGGGCCGCCTGATCGACTTCCGCGTCTCCGTCATGCCGACCATCCACGGCGAGGACTGCGTGATGCGTGTCCTCGACAAGGAATCGATGAGCGAAAAGTTTTCCAAGCTCTCGCTCGATGTCGTCGGGTTTGCCGACGCCGACATCGCCAAGTTCCGCCGCTACATCAAGGAACCCTACGGCATGGTGCTCGTCACAGGACCCACCGGTTCCGGCAAGACCACGACGCTCTACGCCGCGCTCAGCGAAATCAAGAACGACGAAGACAAGATCATCACCATCGAAGACCCGGTGGAATACCAGATCAAGGGCATCACGCAAATTCCGGTGAACGAGCGCAAAGGGCTGACGTTCGCGCGCGGCCTGCGCTCCATCCTGCGTCACGATCCCGACAAGATTCTGGTCGGCGAAATTCGAGACCAGGAGACCGCGCAGATCGCCATCAACGCAGCGCTTACCGGCCACCTGGTGTTTACCACTGTTCACGCCAACAACGTGCTGGACGTGCTCGGCCGCTTCCTGAACATGGGCGTTGAGACCTACAATTTCGTCTCCGCCCTCAACTGCATCCTCGCCCAGCGGCTGGTCCGCCTCATCTGCACGCATTGCAAGCAGGAAGTGCATTACACCGAAGACGTGTTCGCCGAAAGCGGCCTGAAACCGCATGAATTTGAAGGCGTCACGTTTTACGAAGGCCGCGGCTGTTTCGAATGCGGCGGCACCGGCTTCCGCGGCCGCAGCGCGATCCACGAACTGCTCGACCTCAGCGAGAAGATCCGCGAAATGATCCTCGAAAAGCGCCCGGCCAGCGAAATCAAACGGCAGGCCAAGGACGAGGGCATGACCTTCCTCCGCGAATCCGCGCTCGACAAGGTACGCGCCGGGCTCACGACGCTTAAAGAAATCAATAAGGTGACATTCATCGAATGAGTGCCTCGCTTCCAGGCCCCCTCGCCGCTATCGCCAACATCTTTCGGGACCCGCCGCCGGAACACATCTTCGAGGTGTCGCCGGAGTGCCTGGCCTACGTACGCCCCGCCGCGCCCGAACAGATCCAATACCGCGAACTCGTTCCCGGCACCGTGCAGGTCTCTCCGCTCAAGGACAACCTTGCCGATCCGCTGGCGTTCAAACAGGCGATTCTGCACCTCACCTCCGGGCTTCCGGCGTCCAAGAAACCTCGCCCCGCCGCGCTGATCCTGCCGGACTTCGCCGCTCGTCTGCAGATCCTGGATTTCGACACGTTTCCATCGAATCCCGAAGAACAGCAGGCGCTGGTGCGCTTCCGCATGAAGAAGTCGATCCCGTTCGACGTCGAATCGGCGGCCGTCAGCTTTTACCAGCAGCCGTCGTCGGTGTCGTCTAAAAAAGTGGAGGTAGTCGCGGCGCTGATGTCGCTCGAGATCACCGGCCGCTACGAAGCCCCGTTCCGGGAATGCGGCTTCCATCCGGGCCTGGTCACGACGTCCGCGCTGGCTTCCATGGACCTGCTCCCCACCACTGGCCTGAACCTCGTCGCCAAACTCTCCGGCGGGTCGTTGACCGTCATGGTGCTGGATGGATCGAGCCTGCGCCTGGCGCGCTGCGTGGAACTCGAAGAAGGCACGCTCGACGAGCTGTCCAGCCTCATTTACCCGACCTTGATTTTTGTGGAAGACGAACTCAAACGCCGTCCCGAACAGATGCTGCTGTGCGGCTTCGGGGCCGAAACCGCCAGCATCGCCGCCCAATGGCAGCACGAACTGAGCATTCCGGCCCTGCCGCTGCAATCCCGCTTTGGCGCGCCGCTCCGTTGGAACGCCGGCCTGCTCGGCTACCTGCAGGGGGTGAAGTAGAGCCATGGGCGTACGCGCACCCATCAACCTCGCCAGCGAACCCTTCCGCAAGGATCGCGCGCTCACCGCCGCCAGCTATGTCCTGGCCGGCGTGTTGACCATCCTGCTCGCCTTTCTGACCAGTCTGGTGATGACGCAGCGCAACCAGGCGGCCGGCGACCGCGCCGAGGTCGCGCGACTCGAAACCGAACTGCGAAAAATCCAGCAGGAACAGACCAACGTCAACAATACGCTGCGCAAGCCCGAAAATGCCGTGGTGTTTGAACGCAACGTCCTGCTCAACAGCCTGATCGAACGCAAGTCCATCAGTTGGACCCGCATCTTTTCGGACCTTGAAAAGGTAATGCCCGGCAACGTGCGCCTCATCGCCGTACGCCTGCCGCAAATCAACAACCAGAACCGCGTGCTGCTCGACATGACGGTAGGCGCGTCCGAACAAGGCCCGGTGCTCGACCTGTTGAAGCGCCTCGAATCGTCGCCCGTGTTTGGCGCAACCACCGTCCACACCTTCCAGCCGCCGTCTCAAAACGAGCCTCTGTACCGCTACCGCGTGAGTGTGAGCTATGCCCAGCAACTTTAACCTGCCGGAGTTCCTGGCCCCTCTCCGCGACCCGAAAACCGCCATCCGCGCGCTGCTGGGCGTACTGTTGTTCTGCAATCTGCTGGCCCTGTACTTCATCTTTTTCCCGCTCGGCGGCTCGCCCGAGGAACTGGACCGCCAGTTGAACAGCCTGCGCCGCCAGATCCGTGAACAGACGCAATCGCTCGACCGCGCCAAGGTCATCGCGTCCAAGGTCGAAAAGGGGAGAGTGCAAGGCGACGCGTTCATGCAGGATTACTTCCTCGACAGCAGCAATGCCTACTCGACGATCGTCGGCGACCTGGTCGACGCCGCCAAGCGCGCGTCCATCAAGGCCAAGGAACACTCCTATCAGACCGAACCCATCGAAGGTTCCGATGATCTGTCGATGATGTCCATCGTCGGCAACTACGAGGGGACGTATGCCGACCTGTTGCACTTCGTCAACGAGATCGACCGGTCGAAACGCCTCGTGATTCTCGAAAATTTGAGCGCCCAGCCGCAGCAAGGCTCGGGCGGCATCCTGAACGTCGCCGTCAAGTTCGACGCCTTCGTCAAAGAGACGCCCATCGCGGGAGGCGACCGTTAGCCCATGGCCATGAAACTTGGCGCGGAACCGAAGAAAGTCGCGGCCCTGGTCGGTTTGCTGGCCATAGCCGGACTCGTGTTTCTGTACAATTCCTCGCAGACGCCGGATACGGGCGCTTCCTCTACTCCGGCCGTCGCCCGGCCACAGGAAGTGAAGGCGCCGCCGCCGGTGGTAGCGCCGCGTCCCGCCCCTGGCACCCCGGTTCGACGCACGGGTTCGCGCCAGCAGTTGCGCGGCAACGTGCAGGAGTTCAAGCCCAAGCTGTACGACAAGGACAACCCGGTCGATCCGACCAAAGTGGACCCCACGCTGTCCACCAACCTGATCGCGCGCCTGCAGGACGTCAAGCTGTCCGGCGGCGGCCGTTCGCTGTTCGACTTCGGCAACGCGGGCGCGGCGGCGGTCGATGTACCGAAGGGTCCCATCATCAAGCCGGGTCCGGCCAAGCCCAAGGGAACGTACGTGGTGTACGGGCCGGAAAAACCTCCGCCGCCCCCGCCTCCGCCGGTGAAACCTCCACCGCCGCCCATACCGTTGAAGTTCTATGGTTTTGTGAACTCGCGCAAGAACGGTCCCAAACGGGCCTTCTTTAGGGAGGGTGAGGATATTTACATCGCCGGCGAAGGCGAGGCC
>JAFDVT010000751.1 GCA_018268875.1 Acidobacteriota bacterium | reverse complement strand
CGCGCGCTACCAGGCCTCGAACCGCAAGGAAGCGTTGCTGCGCGACGAAGTGTCGCGTCAGGTGTCGCGAGTGGCCGGGCAGGCGAGCTACGGCGTGACGTTCCAGTCGTTGAAAGCCGAATTGGAGCGTACGCAGACCGCGTATAGCGACGCGCTTCGGAAGTTCCAGGAAGCGAACTCGAGCGCCAGCGTCATTACCGACAACGTTCAGATTCTGGATCCGGCGCAGAAGCCCGAGCGTCCGGTTCGTCCGAAACGCGCGGTAGCAGTCGCGCTGGGATTGTTCGGCGGACTGCTCTTTGGATGCCTGTTCGCGCTGACCCGCGAGTCACGAGACCGGAAGCTGGAAGCGCAGGCTCGCGCCACGGCGGAACTCGGGGTTCCGCAATTGGGCGCCGCGCCGCCGGCCTGGATCGACGCGGGCAAGAATGAACCCAAAGGCATCGAAGGCGTGGAAGCGAGCCGTCGCTATGCGTTGTGGAACTGGACGAATCCCGGTTCACGGCACGCCGAAGCGTACCGCAGCATCGCGACCTCGCTGATCTTTGCCTGCGAACGCCGTCATGACGGACATCTGCGCGTGGCCGTGACCAGCGCCAATGCCGGCGAAGGACGTACGACCGCTGCGGTGAGCATCGCTACAGCGATGGCGGAAACCGGCTGCCGCATTCTGTTGATCGATGCGAACAGGCAGTCGCCTTCGATGCACGAAATCTTCGGAACGCCTTGCGATAGCGGCTTTTTCACGGCGATCGCGGCGGAAGACGGCCTGTCGACGCCGGTGTTCGCCACCGATGTCACCAACCTGTATGTGATGCCCGCGGGTCCTGCCAAGGACAAGATGCTGGATGTCGGCAGCTTGCGCAAAGTGATGGCCGACCTGCGCGATACCTACGACGTGATCGTGATCGACGCGCCTCCGGTGCTGGGTCATGCGGACGCGCGCTGGCTGGCCCGGGCCACCGATGGCGCGGTGCTGGTGCACAACCCGCAGGTGACCACGGCTCGCGACATGGAGGCGGCTGTCAACCGGTTGTACTCGGATCGTATTCACATCCTTGGATCCGTGCTGAACCAGTGGCAGGAAGAGCCGTCGCTCGCCAATTTGAGCCTGATTGCAGGCTTTCCGCAGTCACGCAACGCGAACGTACGGCTGTTGCAGAGCTAGATTCGATGATGCGCGGACTTCTCTCACTTTCCGGAGCCAACCTGATCTACGCGATCGCGCAGTGGATCCCAGTCGCCATCTTTGCGCGGCTGGGTTCGGCGGACGAGCTCGCGCTGTACACGCTGGCGCTGAGCGTGCCGGCCCCGCTGTTGATGTTCGCGCAAATGAATCTGCGGAACGTGCTCGCTTCGGACGTACGCAACACCGTTCCCTTTGCGGTGTACCGCAATCTTCGCGCGGTCGCCGTGGCCGCGAGCGTGGTGGCGGTAGCGATCTTTAGTCGCAACCTGGTGGTGACGCTGGGCGCGTGCGTGCTCGGGCTCGAATGGGTTGGCGACATCTATCAGGGACAGTTCCAACGGCAGAACGAGCCTCGCCGCGCGGCGTGGAGCGTACTGCTGCGTGGCCTGCTTCCGGTGGCGACGTTGTGTATTGTGCTTGCCGCGGGCTTCGGCGCAACAGCCGCATTGCTCGGCAATATCGTGGTTCGCGCGCTGGTGTGGTTGACGGTGGAACGCGGCGGCGCGGCTGCTGCGAGCGCCGATTCGCGCGAGCGCCAATGGATGGATGTGCTGCGAACCGCATGGCCGTTGGGTGTGGTGATGATGATCGGTTCGGTGAGTTCCAACATGCCGCGTTACTTCGCGGAGTATCACGTCGGGCATGCCGGACTGGCGGCGTTCGCGGTTGTATGGGCGCTGGCGGCGTTGGGCAATTTGCTGACGAACTCGGTGGGTCAAGCGTTCATGAGCCCGCTGGCGAAGGTCGCCGCGGAGTACGACGCGGCCGGGTTCGCGAGACTTTCGATGTACATGACGGGCGGCGGACTGCTGCTCGGCGTTGTCGCTGTGTTGTGCGGCCAGTTCCTCGGCACGTGGGTGCTGGGGCTGCTGTATGGCGCCGCCTATGAACAGTACCAACCGCTGCTGGTTGCGGTGTTGGGCGCGGCCGGCTTCGGTTACGCGGCATCGCTGCTGGGCACTGCGATTACGGCGGCGCGGCGATTCCGCGAACAGGTTCCTGTGCAGATTGCGGCGGTGGTGGCGGGATTCCTTGCCGGCGTTCTGGCCATTCCGTCGATGGGGCTTCCGGGGTTGGCGGTTTCGATTGCCGCGTCGAACCTGACGCAGTTGGTGGGCGAGGCGATTGTACTGCGCAGCGCGATTCGCGCGATGGAGCCGAAGGTGGAGCAGCTCCATGCATAGAAGCATTTTCGATCGCGCCGCGTTTGCCGCCTTATGCTTGTTCGTCGCCTCCATTCCCGTCGAAAAAGTCATCGAAGTTCCCGGTTTGGGCACGATCTCACGGATCGCTGGTTTGCTGTGCGCGGCGCTCGGCCTGATCGCCATCGCGGTTTCGCGACGTATCCGGCGGCCCGGCATCGCGCTGGTGGTTTCGACGGTGTGGGTGTTCTGGATTTACGCGTCGCAGTACTGGACGCTTTCGGCGGACGGCACAGCGGAACGCATCGGCACGCACGCGCAGTTGCTGCTGATCGCAATGCTGTTGTGGCAGTTCTGCACGAGCCAGGCACATGTTCGCGCGCTGGCGATGGCCTATGCCGCTGGCATCGCGTATAGCGGCGGCAACACGGTGTACCGTTGGCTGACCGGCGCTGGCCAAGTTTACTATCAGCGGTTCGCTGTGGAAGGTTTCGATCCGAACGACCTGGCCTTAACGCTGGCGCTTGGCATCCCGCTGCTCTATTGGTTGAGCCTGACGGCGAGTTCGCGCAAGGCCGCTTGGATGTGGCGAGCTCTCATCGGCGTGGCCGCGTTCAACATCTTTCTGACCGCGTCGCGTGGTGGTGTTCTGGCGCTTGCCACGGCGCTCCTGTTTGTTCCGTGGACGTTCCGTGCCCTGGGCAGAACGGACCGTGTGCTGCTGAGTCTTGGAGCGCTCGCCGTGGCGGCCGCACTGGTGGCGATGGTTCCCGCAACGTCATGGCAGCGCATCGCGACGCTCGGCAAAGAGGCCAAGGAAGGCACACTCAATTCGCGAACGGTGATCTGGTCGGCGGGCCTGGAAGCGTTCACGGAACGCCCGGTAACCGGCGTCGGCGCGGGCGCATTCCCCGAAAGCATTCGCGGCACGATGGGCCGCCCACGGGACTGGGCGCCGGTGGCCCACAACACATTCCTTTCGATTCTTGTCGAGACGGGGCTGGTGGGCTTTGCGATTTTTCTGTTGTTGATGGCCACGTTGTGCTGGCAGATCGCGCGCATGCCCTGGATGGAAGCGCGCCTGTGGATCGTACTGCTGGCGGTATGGACGGTGGGCGTTTCCGCGTTGAGCTGGGAACATCGCAAGCCCACCTGGCTGTTGTTCGCGATGCTGCCGGCGCATGCGGCAGCGGTGTCCGCGCGCCGGGTTCGCGTCCCGGCATACGAATTTAATTCTTCCGACGACGAAGTGTTGGTGACCGCATGAAGAAGATCGAAAAGACTCGGGTTCTGCACATCCTGCCGGACCTGATGCCGTACGGACTCGAAAAGATGGTGGCCAGTCTGGTGCTGCTCGCTGACCGCAACCGTTTCGAGCCCGCGGTGGTGAGCCTATATGGGCGCCAGGAGGGCAGCCTCGCCAAGGCAATTGAGGAGGCTGGCGTGCGCGTGTTTCACCTGGACAAGCGTCGCGGCCTCGATCTGCGGATGTTTCCCCGGCTTCGCGAAGTATGCGCGGAGTTCCGTCCGGACGTGCTGCACACGCACAACTACGTTTTGCGTTACACGCTGCCGGTAGCCGCCTGGACCAGGCCCGGCGCGCAGGTGCACACCATCCACAACGTCGCCGACCAGGAAGTGGACCGCTTGGGAATGTGGCTGCAGAACAAGGCATTCCATCGTGGCGCGGTGGTTCCCGTAGCGATCGCCGGCGAAGTGGCGGCGAGCATGGAGCGCGTGTACGGCATTCGGCATCCCGAACTGATTCCCAATGGAATTCCGGTTCGCGCGTTTGCCGATCAACCGGGCCAGCGCCAAGCTTGGCGGGCAAAGGAAGGATTCGCGCCGGATGACTTGCTGATCGCCTGCGTCGCGCGTTTCTTTCCGCAGAAGAATCATCACACGCTGCTCATT
>JAFDVT010000750.1 GCA_018268875.1 Acidobacteriota bacterium | reverse complement strand
TGACCAACGATGCCGACGTCACGCAATCCGGCGTCATCCAGGGCAGCATCCCGTACATGAGTCCGGAACAGGTGCGAGGCGATAGCGCCAAGATCGACATCCGTACCGATATCTATTCGCTCGGCGTGCTGCTGTACGAGATGCTCACCGGCCGTCATCCGTACTTCAGCCAAGCCACCGGCCTTGTCGAAGGCGCGAGCATCATCTGCCAGACGCCGCCGCGCGGGTTTCGCACCTGGGGACGTCCGTTTGACGAGGATCTGGAAACGATCGTCTTAAAGGCGCTCGAAAAGGATCCGGCCATGCGCTACCAAAGCGTGCTGGCGCTCTCGGAGGACCTGCAGCGCTACCTCAACAACCTGCCGATTCAGGCCCGTCCGCCGAGTACGCTGTACCAGGTCCGCAAGCTATTCCACCGGCACAAACTGGCCTTTGCGGCGCTCGGCGTTGTACTCGGCCTGGTGATCACCTTTGGCGTGATCTCGCTGTTCCAGGCCCAGCGCATCCGGGTCGAACGGGATCGCGCGAACCTGGAGGCGGCCAACGCCAAGCAGGTGAACGAATTTCTGTCCGGCCTGTTCCGGTATGCGACGCCCAGCGATAGCGGCGGCGCGGGCTTGAGCGCGCGGGACCTTTTGAATCAGGGCCGCCAGCGCGTGGACAAGGACCTCGCCAATCAGCCGGAGTTACGCGCCAGGCTGCTGGACAGCATCGGTTCTTTTTACTCCACGCTGCTGCCGTACTCGGAGGCGCACCGGGCGTTCAACGACGCGTTGGCGATCCGCAAGAAACTGTACGGCGAGGGCAACAACATCCGCGAGGCGGACAGTTGGAGCGGCATCGCGTCCAGCTATTACAACGAGGGCAAGTTCCGCGAATCGGCCGAGGCCTCCCTGCGCGCCGCCGCGATTCGCCGAAAGTTTCCCAATGAGGGCGACCTTTCGAACCCGTCCCGCGACCTGACCGAGGCGGCCGCCTCGTATTCCCAGATCGGCGACCACGCCCGTGCCCTGCCCCTTCTTGAGGAAGCCCGGGCGGAGAATCGCAAGCATCACGCGCCGCCCGAAGCGGACGTCGAAGCCATGGATGCGACCGGGCAGATTTACCGCCGGCAAGGGCAATACCGCAAGGCGATCGCACTGTTCCAGCAGGCATTGACGTTGAAGCGCGGCAAGGCCGACAAGTTCTCGATCATGCAGTCGCTGAACGAACTCGGGCTCGCCAACAACCTCGGCGGCGATCCGCAGGAGGCCGAAAAGTATTACCGCGAGGTGCTGGAGATGGCGCCGGCCTATTTCGGCGCGTCCCACCCCAACGTCGCGGTGCTGCGCATGAACTACGCGGCGACGCTCAATCTTTTGGGACGCTATGCCGAGGCCGAACGCGAGGTTCGCAGTGCCATTCAGATTTTTGAGAGCACCGGACAAGCCAATCATCCGTCGATGGGGGACTTCCGCTGGGCCTTGGGCGAGGCTTTGCAAGGCCAGGGCCGCAACGCCGAAGCCAATCGCGAGTTCCACGAGGCGCTCGCCCGCAATTTGAAGAGCTACGGCGAAAAGGAGATCCGCACGGCCAACAGCTACTTCCAACTCGCCACCAGCGAACTTCGCCTGGGGCGCGCGGAGAGCGCGCTGCAAAATGCGGACACGAGTCTTCGGCTGCTGGAGGCAACCGGGCGCACAGGCGTGGTGTCGTACGGGGTCGCGGAGACGGTAAAAGGTGAGGCGCTCGTTGCGCTAGGCCGCGCCGCGGAGGCGCGACCGTACCTCGAACGGGGCCATCGTTTGTTGCTGGACCTCTTGGGTCCGGACCGGCCGGAGACCAAGCGGGCCGCGGCGGCGTTGGCGAATCAATAAGACGGATGAAATCGTTAGTAGTGGTAACGCGCCTGTAGAAATTGAACTTCGCGATCCGTTACGACGTATACGAGGCGATGTTCCTGCGTGATGCGGCGCGACCAACATCCCGACAACATGTGCTTCAACGGTTCCGGCTTTCCCACTCCGGCGAAAGGATCGCGAAGAATCGCGTCCATCAGATCGAGCACCCGGACCGCCGTTTTGCGGTCTATTTTCAACCATTCCCGCAAGTCCGCCAGGAACTCGGGCTGCACGACCACCGTCCGCTCATTCTTCTTCGCCACCCAGCAACTCCCGGCGCAACTGGCTGATTTCGACGGTCATTCCCTTGCCTTCGCGGCTTCGATTGAGCGCTGTCAAAAGCCGGCGGGCATTGGCTGGCGAACGCAGCAGGTGCGCGGTTTCGATCAATCCCGCAAGTTCATGGGCGGGGACAAGCGCCACGTCACGAGATCCCTTCCGGCGAACGATCACGGGCTCCTGGTCATCGACAACCTGGTCCAAGATACTCGCAAGATTCTCGCGAAGATTGGTATAGCTGGTCTCGGTCGGCATATGGAACTCCCTGCTATCGATTGTACAGCATTCCTGTACGTCCTTTATTTCGGGAACTTCGAAGCATCCAACCCCGGAATCAGCTTCAGCGCGTTCTTATAGTACAGCTTCTTCAAAATGTCATCCGGCAGCCCGATGCCGTACATCCGCCAGAAGGCGTGACGCTTGCGGTAATACTCGAAATATTCGTCGTGCGTCTCGAGCACGCGGAAGTACACGTAATATTCCGACGGCTCCCAAATGTCCTTGCCGAACAAGACACGATCCTGATACTTCGTGAAGAACGCCAGCGCCGCGCGAGGCTGCCTTCCCAGTTCGGCCAGCACCGCGCCGATCTCCGTGTACATGTTCGGCAGCTTGTCCATGCGGCGGCCCAGCTCCTCCAGGTCGCCACCCAGCCACCCCAGGTGCGCGTTGATGAACTTCACGTTCGGATGCCTGGCAAACAGCGCCATCTGTTCGTTCATGAGCGTGTCCCAACTCGGGAACTTGTCCGCCGGGCGCGCCCGCGACGGAAACTGGTTCAACTCGAGCCAACGCTCGTTGTTCTTGTCGATGGGCTCAAAGAACGGCCGGGGCTCGCCCGTGTGAATCAACACCGGGATCTTGTACTTCGCGCAGACCTGAAACGCCTTGTCCAAACGCGGGTCGTCGACATGCACGCGCTCGCCTTTTTCGTCCTTCAACTCCATGCCGAAATTCTTGAAGAACTTCAACCCCTGCGCGCCGTTCTTGATGTCTTCTTCAAGCTGCTTGGCGATCTTGTCGGGATAGCCGGGGTCGTTCATGCCGCGGTAGTCGATGTTTGCGAACACGGCGAAACGCCCTGGATACCGCGTCTTCATGCCCTTCACGGTCTGCGCCAGCCGTTCGCCGAATCCACCCGACAGGTTCACCATGATCTGCATGTTCAGCGCGTCCATATCGGCCACCAGCTTGTCCAGACCCTGGTTCGATTCGAGCGTCCGCGTCTGATGATTGTGCACGTCGATGAACGGGAACTTCGCGCGCGTCACCGGATGTTCCGGCACCTTCAGCGTCGACTTCGGATTGTATTCGTCAATCCGCATCGGCGGCACTTCGCGCTCGCGTGGCTGTGCAAACGCGCTTATGCCCAACAACAGAAGTCCCAACAAGTAAGCCAGTTTCATCGTTCTCATCATCATCCTATAAGACTCGCAATCGACTCTCGAACCCGCGCCGTCAACACCTGCCGCTCCTTCGGATTCATGCCTTCGGTAACGATGGGGTCACCCACCCGCAAGGTTACGCGGCCCGGCCTTACCACCGCCGAACCCATCGGCACCACCGCCCGCGTACCCGTCAATCCCACCGGCACGATCGGCACGCCGGCCTTGATCGCGATTGACGCCACGCCTTCCTTGAACTCCTGCAAATCCCCCGTCCGCGTACGACCGCCTTCGGGAAAGATCAGCATCGAAATTCCCTTCTCCCGTATGTTCACCGCCGCTTCGTTCATCGTGCGAACCGCGGCCCGGGGATCGCTGCGAGGCACCGACACATGGCCCGCGGTCTTCAGATGCGTACCCAGAAACGGAATCTTGAACAGCTCTTCCTTGGCCATAAACCGGAATTGCAACCGGATGTAGGTCAGGATCACCGGCGTGTCCATGTAGCTCGCATGGTTCGACGCGATGACGTACGGCTTGGTCAGGTCGATCTTGTCGAGGCCTTCGGCGCGAACCCGCACGCCCGACACAAACAGCAGGCATCGCGCCCAACTGCGGGCCATCCACATTTGCACGCGCCCCGTGGAATCGAAGAACGAAACGGCAATGTTTAGCGAACCGAAAAAGATGGTGAGGAAAAGAATCAGCGGGTCGACTACCAAGTACGCCCAGAGAGCAGCTGCCATAGAGGTAATCACTTATTATCGCGTGACACGGTTCATCAGCAGCGGACGCGCCTCTCCCACCAGATACAGCGAGCCCGTCACGAACACCACATCCTCAGGACCGGCGTCCACCATCGCCAGCGCCTCTTTGATGTTCGGCGCGATCTGTGCCCCAGGCTGCTGCAAGGCATCGGGATGCAGCGCCCGAGGATTGTCCGGCGAAGTCAGGATCAGGCGGTCGGCCAGCGGGAACAGCAACCCGGTAACCTCATCGACGGCCTTGTCGCGCATCGGCCCGTAGATCAAATGAACGCGGCGCTTGCCGCGAAAGTATTTTTCGATA
>JAFDVT010000074.1 GCA_018268875.1 Acidobacteriota bacterium | reverse complement strand
GGCATCCGTCGGAACACCGCCCAGGTTCAGCCCCACCGACTTGACCCCCGTCGAATACGTCGCATACGCATTCGCCCGCTCGGCCGCCTTGTACGACAGCGTCAACTGCCCCGACACATTGCCATCGCCAACGTCCGCCTTATATTGCAGCGGCGCCAGAACCGACCTCTGCAGCGTGATCAGCGCCGCGTCCGTCGTCTGCAGACCGCCATAGACAACCTGGTTGTAATCGAGCTTTTTCTGGTGGTAGTTCAACCGCAGCCCGGGAATGATCTTGAGCTTGTTGGTCAGCGCGTACTCGATCTGTCCGAATCCCGCCGAACTCGTGTTCTGGAAATCAAAGTCGATGTTCTGCCCGTAGCCGTCCAGCAAGCCCGGCGTCGAGGCCAGCGTCCCCGGAGCTAACAGAAACCGCGCCGCCGCCGAACCCTGTTCCTGCTTGTGGAACGGCGATGGCCGCAGCGCTTGATGGAACACAAACACACCGGCCAGGTAACTCAACCGGTCGTTGATCTTGGCCGCGTACCGCACCTCCTGCGTCCACTGCGTCTGGTGCGACGGGGCGGCCGACACCGTCGTCACCGGCAACCCGGTAAAGTCGCGGTCGTTCGACGGATTCCAATCCCAAAAGCGATACGCCGTGATCGACGTCAGCAGTCCCTTCCCTCGATCCCAGTCGATCGTCACCGAACCGCCGCCCATGTCCTGGTTGGACCGCCACGACGTATCGGTGTCGATCAACCGGTCGAACGGATTCCAACTCGGCGGGCGGTAATTGAACTCCGCAGCGATCTGGTTGTATTGGCGATTGGCGGCCCGTAGCGTCGGCGCAACGCCCACGACGACCTGCGCATACCCTTCCGGCCTCTGCCGCGAAGCATCGGCCGCAAACAGCACCGTCAGGTTGTCCTTCGGGCTATACAGCACCTGTCCTCGCACCCCGAGGCTATTCAGGTCGTTAACATCGTCCTGCGTCCGCACGTTGTACAGCATGCCGTCGCGCCGCGTACCCGAAAACGAAAGCCTCGCCGCCACCTTCTTCCCCAGCGGACCGCTGATCGACGCCTTCGCCTGCAGGTAACCCAGGTTGCCGAAGTTGAACTCGACGTTCGATTCCGGCGTAAAACTCGGCCGCCGTGTCGTGATGTTCAATGCGCCGGCCGTGGTGTTCTTCCCGAACAGCGTCCCCTGTGGACCGCGCAGCACCTCCACGCGCTCGAGGTCGATGAAGTCCAGGGTCGCCGCGGCGGGACGCGCGTAGAACACACCATCGACATAAAAGCCGACGCCCGGTTCGATGCCGTCGTTGGTCAACCCGAACGGCGACCCCAACCCGCGAATGTTGATCGCCGAATTGCGCGGGTTCGACGAATAGAACTGCACCGTCGGAACCAATTCCTTAAGCCGGTTAACGTTGAACGCCCCCGCCCGGTCGATCGTCCGCCCATTGATCACCGAAACCGGAATGGGAACGTCCTGCGCTTCCTCCTCGACGCGCCGGGCCGTCACCGTAACCGCCTCCCGAACCTCCAGCGGCTGAAACGTCTGCGTTCCGGTGTGCACCGTCTCGCTTCCGGTGGTGATCCGGGCGCGCACCTCGATCTGCGATCCGTCCATCTCCGCCTGGATCGTATACGTCCCAATTCGCAGTCCGCCGAACCGGTAACTGCCCTCCTCATCGGTCACGACATCAACCTTGGAGCCGCTCTCGGCATGGGCGGCGGTCACGATGACGCCGCTAACCGGTTTCTTTAGAGCATCTTGCAGTGTTCCGGTAATGTTTTGAGCGTTCCCGACAGAAAAGACTACAATTCCGATTTCCAAATGGCGCATTAAATCCGACATTACCGATAGACTAATGGACTATAGGCCGCCCGTCAAGCACTTTCGCAGATCAACGTCACCGGACCATCGTTCACCAGGTGCACCTGCATGTCCGCCTGAAACACCCCCGTCCCCACCGGCAACCCCGTCGCCTTCGCCACCTCCACGAACCGTTCATACAGCCCGCGCGCGACCTCCGCCGGCGCCGCCTGATCGAAACTCGGCCGCTTGCCTTTCCGCGTATCCCCGTACAGCGTGAACTGCGACACAATCAACAACCCGCCGCCAATGTCCGCGACGCTCCGGTTCATCTTGCCGCCTTCGTCTTCGAAAATCCGCAATCCCACGATCTTCGGCACCATCCAGTCCACTTGCGCTTCGCCATCTTCCTTCGAAACGCCCAGCAGCACCACCAGACCTCGCCCGATCTCGCCCGTGACGATCCCGTCCACTTCCACTCGCGCCTCGCGGACGCGTTGCACAACAGCTCGCATAGGTTTTCAGGATAAGTCTTCCATGTACACTGGTTGTTCGCGACCCATGCCCTACCGCTGGTGGATACTCACGCTCCTCACCCTGGGAACAGTCATCAATTACTTGGACCGGCTGGCCCTCACTCTGCTCAATCCGCTCATTCGTGAGGAATTGAAACTCGACGACGAAACCTACGGATGGGTGACCGCCGCCTTTCAAGGCTGCTACACCATCGGCTTCCTCGTCATGGGTAAGTTTGTCGACCGGTACGGCACACGCCTTGGCTATACGGTGGCCGCCATCTGGTGGTCCTTTGCGGGCATCGCAACGACTTTCGCGCGGGCGCCAATCGACCTCGCCGTGATGCGCGGCCTTCTGGGACTCGGCGAAGCGGGCAACTTCCCCTCGGCCATCAAAGCCGTTGCCGAATGGTTCCCACCCAAGGACCGCGCCTTCGCCACCGGTATTTTCAACGCCGGAACCAACGTCGCGACGATGATCGGGCCCGCGCTCTTTGTCGCCATGAGCGGCATGTACGGCTGGCGCGCCTGCTTCGCGATCACCGGTGGACTCGGCCTCATCTGGGCCATCACCTGGTGGTTCAGCTATTACGTACCCCAGTCGGCCAACGAACCCGCCGGCGCCAAAGCGGAACCCATGCCGTGGTCCCAAACCCTGCGCTACCGCCAGACCTGGGGCTTCGCGCTCGGCAAGTTCTTCAGCGACCCGGTCTGGTGGTTCCTGCTCTTCTGGCTCCCGCTGTATCTCTACAACGTCCGTGGACTCGACATGAAGCAGGTGAGCTGGATTCTGCCGTTCATCTACTTTGTGGCGGATATCGGTAGCGTCGCCGGAGGATGGCTGTCGGGGTATTTCATGCGCCAGGGTTGGCCGGTCGCACGCGCGAGGAAAGCCGCGTTGCTGGTGTTTGCGTGCATGCCGCCGATTGCCGCCGCCGCGGTGCTGGTCGACAATCTGTACGTCGCCGTAGGCTTGTTCAGCCTCGCCACAGCGGCCCACCAGGGCTGGTCGGCGAACCTCTACACCATCACTTCGGATGTCTTCCCGCGTCGCGCCGTGGCCTCTGTAACCGGCATCGGCGGCGCCGTCGGAGGATTCTCCGGCATGCTGTTTTCCGCCATCGTACCTGGCTACGTCGTCCCGCGCCTCGGCTACGTGCCGCTGTTTTTAGGGATGAGTTGTTTCTATCTGATCGGCTGGGTCTGCATCCACGCGCTGCTGCGGAACTTTGAACCCGTCGAGGACAGCTTAGCGGCCGAACAACGATAGCAGGGAGGACAGCGGCGAACTCGCCTTCTTCGCGCTCTTATCCTTCGCCTCGCTACGTCCGACAATGCGCTCGGCAAGCTGGCCAATCGCTTTGCCTACTCCCGTGCTGGGCGGAATCGGCTTGCCTTCGAGCAGACTCTTTTGAATCGTCTCGAAATCGCTCGGGATGACTTCGAAAATGTCGCTCTGCAGCGCCGTTTGAATCACCTCGCGGCTCAGGCCCACGCCTTTGCTGAAGCGATTCACCACCATCCGGATCTTTTCCGGCGGCACGCCGCTCGATTGCAGATACCCAAGCGCCCGCTGCGCGCCTTGCAACGCCGAAAGCTCGTTGGTGGTAATCAGCAGAACCTCGTCCGCAAGCATGGCCTGGGACACGTTCCACGGCCCGTAGGCCGACCCCGCATCGAGCACGATCGCGTCGTAGTTTTGACGGGCGTAGTCGAGAATCGGGCGCGCATCCTGCAAATCCATCGCCGCGTCCGACAACGTCTCCGGCGACAGCAGGACGTCGATGTTTTCGCGCGATGTCACCATCGCCTTCCACAAGTCCTGATCCAGGTCGCCCCCGCGATGCAGGACGTCCATAAAGCTATACGCGCACTTGACTTTGAGGATGAACGGAATCGTGCCCGCCAACGGATCCATGTCCGCCAGCAGAACCTTGCGGTGCCCCAGGCGCCGGATTTGGAACGCCAGGCAGGCGGCGATCGTCGTCGCCCCGCAGGCGCCCTTGGCCGGCAACACCGCGATCGTACGCGCGTTCACCACGGGCTCCGTGCGTTCCTTCGGAAGCACGCGGATCAGCTTGTTCAACGCGCCGTGCAACTGATCGTCGCTCAGCGGCATGAGCATGAATTCGCTCGCCCCCTGGCGTAGCGACTTCAAGATCAGTTCCGGACTGTTCGATTGCAGCAACGCCACGACGCCAATGCCCGGGTCCGTCCTGTTAATCAGGTTCACCAGGCTCAGCCCCATGTCGGTGTTGCCCGACAGATCCACAAAACACACGTTCGGCTGATGCGCCCCGAGCAGTTGCTGTAAGTCCTTCTGCTCCGGATAGTTACTGACTTCCTGTATGGGCGCGGTGGGGAGCGTCGCGCGCAACAACATGGATAGCTCCCGCTGCATGCGCGGTTCCACCGCCACACTCAGGATGCGCCAACTGCCATTGGACCACTGCTGTTGCTCAGATGCCGACATTCTTGTCCCGGACCGTCTCCACCCGCTCGTCCCCCCTCCGAAGTCCCCGCCTCCGAAGGCCTTTCGCCCCCAAGGCTTGTGGGCATAAGGAATAAGGGAATTGCTGGTGCTCCAACCCTTCCTCAACATTTATCGGCGAGAGGTTATATTTTCGTGAGAGAGATCCCGTGTAAAAAGCACTATTATTCTGTGCCTAGGGTGCGATGAGTGATACAAAGAACGGGCTAAACGGTCCAGCATTGGCCCTGATAGTCCGGACACTCTAAGTGCGGAGTACACCTAACGATATGATTATAGAGAAGAAATACCAGGTCGCGATCTGCGATCAGCAGCCCATCGCCGCCGAAGGGATCCGTTCGCTCCTCGCCCAGCGTGAGGACATCGAATTCGCCGACGCGGTGGATTCGCTCGAAGCGGCCTACGAACTCGCCTCCGGCAAAAGCGGCAACCCCATCCCCGACGTCATCCTCATTGACAAGGCGTTCGGCTCGCAGGCCCTGATGGACTGGCTCACCGAATGCCGCATCAATCATCTCACCCCCGCCATGGTCGTCTGGGGCGTCGCCCTCAACGAAAGCGAAGCACTACGGTTCCTGCAGTGCGGCGCGCGCGGCATTCTCCGCAAGTCCGCCGAGGTCACCTCCATCCTCGCCTGCATCCGCACCGTCGCCGAAGGCAAAACCTGGATGCAGGAACAGGTGTTCCGGGACTTTGTCCGCAACGAACGGCGCACCCGCAGCGAACTCACCTCCCGCGAACAGCAGGTCCTCGAACTGGTCGAACAAGGCTTCAAGAATAAGGAGATCGCCGTCCACCTCGGCATTCAGCCCGGCACGGTCAAAATCCATTTGAAGCACATCTTCGAAAAAACCGGCGTCCGCGGCCGCTACGGTCTCGCCCTCAACGGCCTCCGCCGCAACACCGGCGTGATGGGTCCGTCGGCGAACTCGCCCGTTGGCCTTAGCGCGGCGGCAGCTTCGCAGCAGTCGGCCGGCCCGCTCCCGCTGTCCGCGTAACCGCAAACAAGGCCAGCAAAACTCCCACGCACGATAGGCACGCTCCCCAAGTCGCAGAACGGGGCCGGTAACGCAATTCCATCGATTGTGTTCCCGTCCCCGCTTGGACCGGGACTGCCACCAGCAACCCGTC
>JAFDVT010000749.1 GCA_018268875.1 Acidobacteriota bacterium | reverse complement strand
GCAGGCCGCCGAAAAGATCGCGCGTAACGCCGTGCGCCGAGGAACATTGAAGCCCGCGCCAGGCTTTGTCGCGACGTTCGGCCTGCGCGCGTTCCGCCGGCCGTTGCGCACCGATGAAAAGCAGCGTTACGAGGCGCTGTACACCAAGGGCGGACCTCAGCTTGTTGCCGAAGCGATGCTACAGTCGCCATCGTTTTTGTTTCGTCTCGAAGACACGGCCGACGCGGCGTTGAAGCCCTATGCGGCAGCAAGCCGCTTGTCGTTCGCGCTGTGGGGCAGCATGCCGGACGACGATCTGCTGGCCGCCGCGGCCAAAGGTTTGCCGGATGTCGAAAAGCAGGCCAAGCGCCTGCTCGACAATGAGCGAGCCAAAGAAAATTTGGACGAGTTCACGTCGCAATGGCTGAGGTTCGACCGTATTCTGGGCACCGCCAAGGATCGCCGCCGCTATCCCAAGTTCAACCGCGAGGCCGCCGTGGCCATGACCGAAGAGGCTCGCCGGTTCATGCGCGACCTGGTATGGAACGACCGCAATTTCATGGAACTTTTGACCGATCCGCACGGCTATGTCAGTGCGGACCTGGCAGCGATCTACGAAGTTCCGGCGCCGGCCCGCGAGTACGACCGTGTGCCGTTCGAGGCCAAGTCCGAACGCGGCGGACTGCTCGGGCAGGCGTTGTTCCTGGCAAGCACAGCGAAGCCCGACGACACGTCGCCGACCGCGCGAGGCTTGTTTGTGCGCGAACAACTGCTGTGCCAGCACGTGCCACCGCCGCCGCCCGGCGTGGACACCAATCTGCCGGTCCTGACCGAAGCCCGTCCGCTCACCAACAAGGAACGCCTGGGCGTGCACCTGTCGAACCCGTCCTGCGCCAGTTGCCACACGCTCATCGACCCCATTGGACTGACGTTCGAGAAGTTCGACGCCATCGGCGGCCGCCGCGAAGTGGCGAAGATTCTGTTCCCGTCGAAGGACGAGGACAAGAAGCCGAAGATCGTGGAACTGCCGCTCGACACGGCCGGCTACGTCGCGGGGTTGTCGACCATGCAGTTCACGAGTCCCAAGGTGCTGGGTGAAATTCTTGCCAAGAGCGAGGCCTGTCAGGAATGCATGGTGAAGCAGGTGTACCGCTTCACGGTGGGCCGCATGGAAACACCAGCGGACCGCCCGGTGATCCGCAAATTGACCGATCGATTCCGTGAGTCGCAGTTCCGATTCCGCGAACTGCTGTTGGCCCTCGCCGTCGAACGCGCGGCGTTGCGATAAGCCCGTAGCTTGCGAGAAAGACGACACGATGAAACAGCCCATGAACCGCAATCTGAAGCCGAAGCCCAATCGGACTGTCACTGCGATAAACTTTCGTTAACCACCACAGGAGGCATTTGTCCACGATGGCCAACGTAATCACCAAGCGTGTCCGCATCTCGCGGCGAACTTTGCTGCAGGGACTTGCGCTGCCGCCTTTGGTGTCGATGTTCAATTCGACGGGCACCGTGTATGCCGCTACCGGCTCACCTATCGAGAGCCGTTTTGTCCTGTGGTTCAACGGCAACGGCGTGCCGGAACGTTATTGGATTCCCACCGAAACCGGTACAAATTTTCAACTTTCGCCATGCCTGCGGCCCCTTGCCGCGTTCCGCGATCAGTTACACGTGCTATCGGGTTTGGACAATGCCGCGGCCGCTCTGCCGGGCCCTGGCAACGGGCATCACAACTCGATGAGCGCGCTCGTCAGTTGCACGACCTTTACCGGACGCGGCGCGGGCGGCATCTCGATCGACCAAGCCATCGCCGGCAAAATCGGCGGCGATTCTCGCTTCCGTTCGCTGCAGATCGGCGTGTCGCAGGAATCGTTCGGCGAAAGCATCCAGCGCAATATGAGCTGGGCCGGTTACGACCGATCGCTGCCTCCCGAAATGATTCCGCACCGCCTGTTCGACCGCTTGTTCGGAGCGCGGGAAGAAGGCTGGGTGAACCGCAAGCGTTCGATTCTCGACACGGTTCGCGAGGATGCCAAGGCGTTGAAGGCCAAGCTGCCGTCCGACGATGCGCAGCGCGTCGACGACCATCTGGCTTCGGTGCGCGACCTGGAACGCGCCATCGCCGGATTGCCCGAAGAGTACCGCCGCGTCGAACCGCCGCAGTTCGACGGCGACATGAAGGATTGGCCTCGCATCGCGAAGATCCAGAGCGACCTATTGGCGCAGGCGCTGATCACGCGGCAGACGCGTGTCGCGAGCTATATGTTGACCAAGTGCCAGGGCCTCGCGCGCTTCCCCTGGCTTGGCTACACGGCCGCGCGGCATCACGACTATACGCATCAGGACGGCAAGGCTCCCGGCGCCGACGGACTCGATGGACAGCGCATTTTGCGCGACATTTGCCGCTGGCACGTGGAAGAGTTCGCGTACCTGATGGCTCGATTGAAGGCGACGCCGGAAGGCGATGGCACGCTGCTCGACAATACCGTGCTGTTGTTCGTCCACGAACACGCGGAGGCGAACAGCCACAAGAACAACGGCCTCGCGGCGATCGTGGCGGGCAATGCGAACAAGCGACTCGCTCTGGGCCGCCACAGCAAGGTCACCGGAACTGTCGGCGACCTGTACCTGACGCTTGCCGACGACGTCATGCAGTCGGGACTCGGCAAGTACCCGACCGCGTCGAAGAAGATGGGCGAAGTTCTGGCTTAGTTCCGCACCACGCACTGCGGCAAAGCCGCGCGCAACTGTTGCACTCCGGCCTCCGTGATCTTGGTGTTCTTCACATCCAACTCACGGAGGCTTTTCCATTCCTTCAGTACATTCACCGCTTCATC
>JAFDVT010000748.1 GCA_018268875.1 Acidobacteriota bacterium | reverse complement strand
GGCTATCCACCGGGCCGTCTGTCCTCGGAAAGTCCACCAGGATGTAACTCGCGCCGCCCACCAGCGCCTCAATCCGCCTGTGTCGCAGGAAATCTGTCAGGTTGCTGCCCCGCCGGTCGCAGTCCTCAATGAAGGAGGAAAAGTACCGCTTCCCCGTCTCGTTATGCCCTTCAAAGGTCAACAGCGGTTCACGCCGGAACAGCGTCGCCGCGTACCAGTCGACGATCGAGCCGACATAATTCTCATAAAAAACCTTCGAGATTCGCTCGCGGTAAACCAACCCCGGTTCCCGCTGCCTCTGCTCCAGGTACTCGGTGGCATTGGCTCGAATCCGCTCGCCGCCCGCGTACAGGTCCCGGTACGAACGCCACAGCCGCTTCCGCGCGACGTAATCCGGATGCTCTTTCGTTATGTCCATGCTGTTCGCACCTCGCTTTTGAACCCTCGCTCTTTAAAACAGCCGCGTCTTTTGCGGCCCAAATGGCGTCTGCTCTCGAAACTGCTGCCACACCAGGTAACCCAACGCATCCGACAGATGCGTTCGTTGTGGATCGGCATCTTTATCGATCACCGCCGCGCTGTCGGGCTTGAAACAAACCTGTTCAAAGTCCTTGATGAGTTCCTTGCAGCGGGCATCGACAAACAACCTCGCCTGCCCCGCCGCATTCCCCAGCAACCCGTTCACCAGCGACACCCGGTCACGCACACTGGGATTCGACCTCGCGATCTCCATCCGCACATTCCCGTACCGCACGCTCCGCAAATACTCCCGCACCATCTGGTAGTCCGACTGCCCGGTCGTCTGCATTCGCGCCCCCGAAGCGTCGCCGAAAATCACCAACCCTCCGGGATGATCCGGATACCTGGATACGAACTCTTCGCAAGCTTGCACCGTCGTAGCGCGCCGCAAGCTGATCTCATCGATCACGTGAAGGCCATTGCCGGACCGCTGCGCCACCACCGACGACATCGGGTCGACATTGAAGTCCAGCGCCCAATACAACGGTTTCAGGATGTCCACCGCCGGCGCCGGCGTCACATTTCTCCGCCTGTCGAACGACTCGTACACCCGCCCCGCCTGCACGTTCAGATACTCGCCCAACGCCTCCTGCGCATAAAAGCGAGGATCGTAGCTCGACTTCAGCCGCTCGTAATAATCCGGCACCTGAGCCAGCAAATGAACATTCTCAAAGGCCCGCGCCAAGAACGTCTGATAGCCCTTGTAGTCGCCCGACAGGAACCGCCGGTAGACCCAATCGAACCCGCGCGGCGTCCACACCGCAAAGCCGCCCAACCGTTTCGCTTTGGGATCTCGAAGACGTGCCTCCAGCCGCAGCCACGAATCCTCGGAGGCATAGGTCAACTCATCCACACAGAACCAGGCCAGATTCGTACCGCGCAATCGCTCCGAATCATCCAACGACCGGAACAGGATCTTCGACCCCGTATCCTTCATCACCAGGTGATTCTCGGCCTTGTTGACGTCATACGGAATCCGGCTTTCTTCGAGCACCGCCAACAACGCCGCCTGCGTCGAATCCCGCAGCATCGGAAACGTCGGCGCACCGATCAATCCAGTGCGCCCCGCATTGAGATACGACATGCGGATCGCTTCCTGGCACAGCGCCTGACTCTTCCCCGATCCGACCGGCCCCGAATATCCCCGAAAACGTTCCTCCGATAAATGAAAAAGCCGCTGCGTTGGCAGCGGCTCATATCCGATCGCCCGAGTTATTCGGGACTTTCGTCTTCGCTGGTCTTGTTTGTCGGCTCCTGCCATGACACGTGGATCTCTTTCACTTGTTCCGCCATCAGTTCGCGCTCCATTTGCAGCAGCCGGATAATGTCGCCCGCGCTGCACTTGAGTTCCGAATCGATTTTGGACTCCATCGCGTCGAGCATTCGCCGCACCGTTCTCAGCGCCCTGTCTTCCTGATCGCCCGCTTCATTGGTCGCCATCAGTTGTCATCTCTTGCCCGACTTGACGATACCACCGCAAGACCCGGCAACGACCGCGTGAAAATCAGCTAAATGTCAGAAAGGAAAGGAAATATTTGCCCGTAAACAGCGTGACTTCAGCCCGTCCTGGAGTGGACAAAGGCAGAGACGCGCGTCTATGTCACAAGGAATGAAGAACTTACGCTTCCTGCAGCGTTTTGGCGACGACAAAGAACAGTTCGTTCGCCTGCACCGGCTTGGCTAAGAAGCCTTGCATACCGTGCTGGCGGCACATGTTGCGATACTCGTCCGCCGTGTTCGCCGTGAACGCCAAAATCGGCACGTTGGCGTATCCGTTGTGCTTTCGGATCTCGCTAACAACTTCAAACCCTGTCATATCGGGCAGTTGCAAATCCATCAGGATCAACGAGTACTCATTCGCGCGAGCCTGTGCGATCGCGCTTTCCCCGGTTTCGGCGCAATCCACCGGATAGCCACGAGGAGTCAACAGGTGGTGCACCACGGTGCGGGAAACGATGTTGTCTTCCACCAGCAGAATCCGGCACGATTTCGGATCGAAATCCACCGGTCTGGCGCGCTTGGTGGCTTCCGGAATCCGCAACGGCAGTACGATCTCGAATTTGCTTCCCAGTCCGATCTCGCTGTCCACTTCAATGTGTCCGTGCAGCAGCGCGGCGATCTTGTTCGCGATCGCGAGCCCAAGTCCTAACCCCGGATACGAACGCGAAAGCCCGCCTTCCAACTGGCGGAAGCTCTCAAACACAGCATCCAGGTGACTCTTCGAAATGCCGATACCCGTGTCCACGACCGCGATATGCAACTGCCCGCCCGAAGCCTTCGCGCGAACCGTTACCTCGCCTTCGACGGTGAACTTCACCGCGTTGCTCACCAAATGCGACAAAAGCTTCCGAAGGCGCGGCGCGTCGCCAACAACCGTCTCCGGTAAGTCCTTGTCGTACTGGGTAGTTAGCTTTAGTCCCTTACTCTTGGCCTTGAGGGTATGTTCGGCGATTCCGGCGTCTAACGTCTCAGCGAGCGAAAACTCACATTCGTCCAATTCCACCGTCCCCGACATCAGGGCGGAATATTCGAGCGTGGCGTTCAGAACTTCCAGCAGACTTTCCGCGCAAATCCGCGCCGACGTGACGTATTCCCGCTGCTCATCGTCCAGGCTGGATTCGAGCAGCAGGTCGGTCATGCCGACAATCCCGCTCAACGGCGTCCGAATCTCGTGATTGAGACTCGCAAGGAACTGCCCTTTCAGGCGTGAAACCTCGTCCGCTGCGCGGTGTCCGCTCGTTGCTCCCGCCAGATTAGTCAGTGAAGGCGTCATCATCGATCACCCGAGTAGCATTTGCTTCGGGCGCTTCTAGTAGTCCATCGGCCATATCGCCTCGGGAGATTAGGCGACGTTTTGTACTACTCCGGCCTGCCGTAAACGATTCGCCGACGCCTGCGGCAAAATGTAGAACTTGACGATCATTGTCCCGCCGGCAACTTCAAACGGCACAACGATGCGCGTCTTTCCTATCCCGTTCAATGCCCGGTAGTTACGGCCGCAAATGACCGTCGGAATGCTCAGCGCCAACGGTCCCAATTCCGCCTCCAGCATCGTTTTGACGTTTCCGACAATCATGTTGCCCAACTCCGCCATCGCGTCCAGAACATCGTCGTTCACCGTCGACACCTGATCGTCCAGAAGCATCATCCCGGTCAATTTCAGCGCCAGTTCGGTCCCGCAATAGATCGAACCCATCCCAGCCCAGTCGCCACTTACCGACACAAGCGATACGATTCCGCTAAACGTTTCCGTCGTCCCGCTTTCCTCATACGGCTCGCCTGCTTCCGCCTGCACACCCAACATCATCGACAAGACTTCGCAGGTCGAATGCTGAATCAGCTCCACTGTTTTTTGATTGTTCATGCCGCACACCCAAGCGTCCCCAGCTTTTCCCGGATCTGGTCCGGCGTGAATGGCTTTTTCACGTACCCACTCGCACCCATTTGCAGCGCCTGAAAGACTTTGTCCTGACTGCCTTCGGTGGTCACCATCACCACCGGCACATTCTTCCAACAGGGATTCGCCCGAACCAGTTGAAGAAATTCAAGACCGTCCATGTTCGGCATGTTGATGTCGGAAAAAACCAGGCCAACGTTCTCCGACGTCATCCGCTCCAGTCCCTCGCGCCCATCGTTTGCCTCAATGATCTTTCCGATTCCGACGTTCGCCTGCACCAGCACACGCTGCAATATCTTTCGTATTGCAGCCGAATCATCCACAATGAGCACGTCGAGAGCCATGGAAATCTCATCGGTGCGAGACGTCCGATGCTTAGGAAAAATTGGGGGGGGGAAACCGCGTCTACCAGTCCGCTGACGGCGTCCGCTTCCGGCTATACAGGTTGTAGATCACCAGCCCGGCGGCAAGCCATACAAAAAACACGACCCACGTCTCAAGCGGCAGACTCAGCATCAACACCAGGCAGCTCACGATCGCCAGCACCGGAATCACCGGCACCCACGGCACCCGGAACGACCTCGGACGCTCCGGCTGCTTCTTCCGCAACACCAGAACGCCCACCGACACCAGCAGGAACGCGAACAGCGTACCAATGTTCGACACATCGGCCAGCGTCCCGATATCGAATACTCCCGCCGGAACGCCGACGAATATCCCTGCAATGATCGTGCTGATATGCGGCGTCTGGAACCGCTTGTGGACCCGCGAGAACATATCCGGCAGCAGCTTATCGCGGCTCATTGCGAACCACACCCGCGCCTGCCCGTACTGGAACACCAGCAGCGACGACAGCATCCCGACAATCGCGCCCAATCCGACCCAGAACCGGATCGTGTGGAACCCAAGCGCTTTGAGAGCATTCACCACTGGAGCCGCGTTGTTCAACGTCGTGTAATTGGCGATCCCAGTTAAGACCAGCGCCACCGAGGCATACAGAATCGTGCAGATCACCAGCGTGATCATGATGCCCCAAGGCAGATCGCGCTGCGGATTCTTGCACTCCTCGGCGGCCGTCGACACCGAATCGAACCCAATATAGGTGAAGAAAACGATCGCCGCCCCGGTCAGAAGTCCGGTGGTCCCATTCGGCAGGAACGGATGGTAGTTTTCGGGCTTGATCGCGCTCGCCGCCCCAAACACAAACAGCAGGATGGCAACGACCTTCACCAACACCATCGCGTTGTTGGCGCCGGCGCCTTCGCGCACCCCGCGTACCAGCAAAACCGTCAAAATAAACAGGATCACCAGCGCCGGAAGATTAAAATAGGCGCCAGTCGGCGAAAGACTCTGATTCAGAATCGGTTGCGACCACTCCACGGGAATCGCAATCCCAGTGGCATTTTCCACGATGTCTCGCAGGTACGCGGAAAACCCAACCGCCACCGCCATGTTCGAGACCGCATACTCGAGAATCAGGTCCCAGCCCAGGATCCAGGCCACCAGTTCCCCGAGCGTCGCATAGGCATAGGTATATGCCCCGCCCGCAATCGGGATCATGGACGCCAGTTCGGCATAGCACAGCGCCGCAAAACCACAGGCGATCGCCACCAGCACGAACGACAGGGCGATCCCCGGTCCCGCGCCTGGCCGCCCCGCGGTCGACACGGCATGACCGCCATTCATCAGAATGTCGATCACCGGCGCATGAATGATCGAATTGAACTCCAGCGTCTGGCCAGCCGCCGCCGTCCCGGTAAGAGTGAATATGCCGGAACCGATAACGGCGCCGACACCCAGTCCGACCAGGCTCCACAGACCCAGTGTTTTTGCTAGTTTTTTTTCCGGATGCTCCGCCGAAGCAAGCAGAGCATCGATACTCTTCGTGCGCCAGAGTTGGCTCATTATCGTGTCATCATAACGCACGATCGCGCCAACTCCGGCGTATTCGATGAAACTAACGCTTGCGCTGACCCTTCGCTAGCGTCTTCACCTTCTTCTTGTTCGATCCGCGGGCTTCCTTGCGCGCGGGCTTCGCCGGAGCTTCCTTGCGCGCGACGCGCTTCAGCTTCTTACGTTCTGCCTTGTCTTCTACGTTCTTGGTGTTCATTGTCTTTCTGATTACTCGACTTTAAGTCCTGCGAATTTTTCCACGAGCTTCTTGAGCCCGATTCCCGGAAAGCTAATGGTCAACTTCGCGTCGTCCCCGTCGCCTTCGCGTTTTAAAACTGTGCCTCGCCCGTAACGCGGGTGATCGACATAACTCCCCGGCCCGAACGGTTTCTTTTTCAATTGTCCACCAGGCTTGCTCCCAACGCTACCGTAAGACAGCGATCCTTTGGCCTGGGGACTCGATTGCAGCGGCGGTAGCGGCTGTTTCGCGGCCGGTGGACGCACCAGCGGCTTAGCAGCCAGCGGAGCAGGCGCAACGTTAGGTGGCAGCGGTGCAGCAGCCTTGGGCGGCGGCGGCGCATCCAGTCCACCCAACAGCGACATCTGCTGACTCTTTGGAGCGGGTGGCGGAGCTGGCGGCGCAGCAGCAGCCGCAGGAGCCGCAGCAGGAGGCGTAAACGCGCGAGGCGCCGGCATCCCACGATCCGCAAAAAACTGCGAAATATTGTCCACCGAATT
>JAFDVT010000747.1 GCA_018268875.1 Acidobacteriota bacterium | reverse complement strand
GATAGCGGCGTGTCCGCCGCTGTGTGCGAAGGCCGGGTGATGCGTGGCGGGTCCGCCGACGCGGGCGCTTGCGTCGATTGCGTGTTCGCGTTCGGAGCCGGGTCCGGCGACACGTTGGTGATTTTTTCCAAGGCGACCGGCGACCTAGCCGAGTTCGGTGCGACCGAAAGCCACAAGTTGGCATCCGGCGTCGCGACGGCCGACCGCATCGCGGTGACGGGCGCGGGAGTACTTCTACTGAGCCGTGAAAGTCTCCGCTTGTATAACCGGCAAAGCGGCGAACTCGTACGCGAAGAGGCGCTCTATGCCTCGCCGTCGGTTTCGCAGCGTGTGGAATTGATGCGGCAGCGCGGCGACGTGCTGTTCGCCTTCGAACGCGGAGGCGCGTCCTGGATGCTGTCTTCCTCCGGCGAAATGAAAGTCATCCCCGCGACAGCAGCAGCGGCGGCGAAGGTGGAGGAATAAGCGGTGCGACAGGTATTGGGTTCCGCGGTGTCCCGCCTTCTTTTGGGGTTATTGGTGCTAGCCGGCGCGACGACGGCATTTGCACAAACGGCGACGTTGTACGTGGTAGGTCCGAACTACGCGGCAGCCGGTTCGACGCCAACGGTGCGTTTAGTGGGAAATTCCATGGTGGGTACCACCAGCACGGAGGTTTGCTATTTGCCGACGCCGTTGTCCCCTCCGACCTGCGTCAGCGTGACGCCGCCCAGCGGCGCAACAACATTTACCGCCACCTTGCCCCCCATTGCGGCCGGCCCTGGCAGTGTTTACGTTCGCGTCGGCGGTAGCGCCGGCTCTTACAATACGAATTCCTTCTCCTTCCTGGGCAGCCCCTCTTCACCGGGTCCAGTGCTGTCAGCGGTGACGCCAGCGGAGCATGTCAGCGGCAGCGGCGACCTTACACTGGTGGGAACTGGGACGAACCTTCTATCGACTTCGACCGTTTATTCCGTCGATCCGCAGCGCTTACCGCCCGACCTCCTGACACAACCAACGGTATCGACAGCCACTTCGGCAAGTGGGACTTTCCCGGCCACGGTTGCTTCGCTGATTGTGGCGCCACGATATTTCTATACCTCGAAGGTAATCGACAGCATACAGGTGTTTAGCAATCTGGTGCCGCATGAGGTGAAGGCCCCCGCGATCACGAGTACCAATCCTCCGTCACTGACCGTGAACTCACCGGATACCTCGATCACGATCAACGGAAAATTCGCCACCAATGGGCCAGGCGTTACGCCGACGACGCTTTACTTCTACCCACCGGGAGCGTCCTCCCCGACGGCGTCGGGAAGCACCACCGGAACCTCGGGGTCGCTCACGATTCCCGCCGCTTCGTTGACCACAACCGGGACGGCCCGCATCGAAGCGGAGGCGCCGAATTTCGACGGCTTCGTAACGACGAGCTACAACATTCAGATCAATCCGCCGGCGCCGCTTTTCACGACGGCCTTGCCAACGGCGGTTTGGCGCAATACCACCACCACTGGCATTGTTCTGAACGGTAGCAATCTCACGCCAGTCGGTTCCTTGACATTTACGCCTTCCGGTGGCGCCGCGTCCGCCGTAACCATCACGAATCAGACGCCTACCCAATTGACGGTAAGCCTGACGGCGGCCCAGACCGCGACTGCCGGCACGGGCACATTTCGGTTCACGAACGCGAACGGACAAACGACCCTTGGCTTGAACGTTGTTGACCCGGCCATCACCTCGGCTACCCCGAATACGCTGCTGAAGGCCTCGGGTCCCACGACGATCAGCGTCTCGGGCAACAATTTTCAGGCGAGCGGCGGCAATGTCACCTCGGTTCGCTTTACCGCGCCGGTGACGGGTACGACTACCGATTTCACGCCGAGCAGTGTGACGTCCACCACGGTGCAATTCAGCCTGCCAGCCAGCGCGATTCCCAACGCGGGCGTCGGCACGCTGCGGCTGCTGGCGGGTGGCACGCAATCCGGCACGGTGAACCTCACCATCGTTGAACCGGCCATCAGCAGTACGAATCCGCCTTCGGCGTTGCAGAACGCCCCGACGTTTAACCTCACCCTGAACGGCGCGAACTTCACCACCGGCGGTTCACCCGTTGTGCGGTTTACGCCTCCCGGAGGCTCGCCCACAACGCTCAGCGTCGTTGGTACGCCTTCCGTTTCGCAGATTGTCGCCACGGTGCCTTCCTCGTTGTTGACCAACGCCGGTGCCGCCGCCATCACCGTCCAGACGGGGCTGGCGATTTCCCCCAGCTTTAGCTTTACGATCGGCTCCGGTCCCACGCTCACGGGCATCAATCCGGCCAGCGCGCCGCGAGGCAGCGCCGCCATCACCAACTTTGTTCTCACCGGTACGAATCTCCAGGCCGGCGGTTCGCCCACCGTTGCCTGGGTCGGTCCGACGGGTTCCGCGTCGTTGACCGTTTCAAACGCCACCCCGACCTCCATCACCGCCACGATTCCCGCCAACCTGTTGACGACGGCCGGCACGGCGACCGTCACGGTCACCACCGGTGGGTCCACCACCGCCGCGCAGACGTTCACCATCCTGGACCTGCCGTCGGTTTCCTATCTCAGCCCCGGCCAGGTCTTTGCCGGAGGCGGTTCGTTTACGCTGTACCTTTACGGCAGCAATCTGAACGTTGCAGGTGCGCCGACGGTGCGCTACACGCCGCCCGGCGGTGCCCCGGTTTCCCTGACGCCGACGAGCGCCGATGCCTATACGATTTATGT
>JAFDVT010000746.1 GCA_018268875.1 Acidobacteriota bacterium | reverse complement strand
CCCTGCGCGCCTAGCAGGATCTTCGGTTCCGACGTCGGTTCGCCGAGCTTGCGCCAGGTGTTCTGCAAGACGTCCCAACGCAGCAGGTGGTACCAGTTGCCGTCTTTGCGCGATTCCTGCACGCTGATGGCGACCACGCCTTCCGCGGTAACTCCAATACCAGTGATGAGCGACTCGGTTGCGAACGGCGGCAATAGATGATGCCGAATGCCGGTTCCTGTGGCGTTGTCGCGGGCGATCAGGATCAACTGATTGCGCAAGGGACTGAGGATGACGATATCGCTCTTGCTGGACGCGACAAAAATCAACGCCGATGGATGCGGGACGTCCTCGCCGGTGGAGAAGGGAATCGACAGACGCGCGGCGGTGGCGAGGTCCCTGTCGTACTTGATGACGACGAGGTGGTCCTGTTCCGGAGTATCGGCGACGTCCAGGTAGCCGATCGCCCATAGCTGGCCTTCATGATCGAAATGCACGCGTACGGGCGAGAACTTGCCTAGCGTGAGTTCCTTTGTGGTGTGGCGGGCGGAATCCTCAACAACAATGAGACCGGGAGCCGCAAATGCCATGCGGCCGTCACTCGAGATTGCGCAGGAGTGGATGCCTTTGATGCTCTTGACGGTCTTGCGGGTGGCTGCCTGACCGTGCCGCGTGGTGACCACCACCTCGTTGCTGCCGGGACGGAGGCGGCAGAGTTCGCCGTTTTCGAGATGGATCGCCGTGCCCGTGGTGGCGGGGTCGCGAAGGAGTTGCGTGAACACCAATGGGCGATTGGGCTCGGCATCGAGCGGCAGCACGGTGGTGATCAGAAGAAGGCAGGGGAGACACGCCCGCATCATATCTGCCTCATTGACGCGCAGGGGCGCTTATTCGTGCAAATGAACTTCGTCGATCACCCCTAGAATCGCGGCGTCGATGGGGGAGTTGGGGCGGCCGACCGAGGTCATGGCGGAGAAGCCTTCGATCACCAGCAGGACGCGGTCGCCAACGCCGGCATCGGCGGAATCGAGCGCGATGACCGCGTCGCCACGGTTCGAACCGTCGAGGTTCAGCGGTTGTACCAGCATCGCTTTGCGGCCCACGTGCGAGGGATGTTTGTGGGTCGCGACGGTTTCGCCGATGACTTTGCCGATAAGCATTGCTATTCCACCCTCACCGAGTCTACGACGGCGACGATGGTCGTGTCGGTGGGTACTTCGACGGGCAGGAACGGGAAGCTCGATTCCTTGCCGCGGCAATAGTAAATCGTTTCGCCGATGCCGACGCCGACCGCATCGGTACAGACGATCTGGCGGCCATTCGGTTCGAGCGCGGTGTTCAACGGTTGGACGATCAGCAGCTTTTGGGCCGACAGATTCGGGTCCTTGGCGGTGGACCACACGCAGCCCGTCACTCGGCCCAGGTACATTTACTTCTTTTTCTCAAGGTGAACGGAATCGACGATGCCGACGATCGCCGCGTCCACGGGTTTGTCCTTGCAGCCTTCGGCCATCCGCGCGGAAGAGCCGCTGACGACGAGGACGAGTTCCTTGGAGCCTGCGCCGACGACATCGACGGCGATGAGGTAGTTGGCTTCGTCCTTGCCGTCCGGCGAAACCGGACGGACGATGAGAAGCTTCTGGCCCTCGAGCCTGGGGTCCTTGCGGGTGGCGACGACGTTGCCGGCTACGCGGGCGAGGATCATGGCGGGGTGACTACTTCGAGGACGACGCCTTGCCGATGGGCAGCACGTCTTCGAGGCTGGGGTGGGGACGCGGGATGACGTGGACGCTGATGAGTTCGCCCACGCGGCGCGCGGCCGCGGCACCGGCGTCGGTAGCGGCGCGAACCGCCGCGACATCGCCGCGCACAAGGGCGGTGACATATCCCGAACCGATCTTTTCCCAACCGACCAGCGTGACGTTGGCCGCTTTTACCATTGCATCCGAGGCTTCGATCATCGCAATCAAACCGCGGGTTTCAATCATGCCGAGCGCTTCGCCCATGTGTTACGAATTCCTTCCCAAATCCCGTGTTGCCGCCGCTACAGCCTGGTTGATCAAGGCGATCAGTTCGGCGCGCGTGAACTCAAACTTCTCTTCGTCCGTACCGCTGCTGTTGCTGCTCGTTACGCTACAACCAATGCCAGCGGCCAGGTCTTCCGCCGCCGCGGGACAGCCCGGTTGCGCGGTATTTTTCGTGTCGATGCCGTAGCGCGACCTGGAATCAAACAGTTTAGCGACTTCTTCGCGCGGAAGCACCTTTGCGCCGCCCAATTGTTCGGCCACCAGCGCAATGCGGGCCGTGTGTTCGACGGTCTCCATGCGGAAGTAGGCTTTCCAAAGGTCCGATGCGTAACAGACCGCGCCGTGATTGCCCATCAGGATCGCGTCGTACGACGGAATGTACGGCTTTAAGGATTCGCTCAACGCAGGGGTACCCGGCAAGCCGTACGGCGCGAGCGGAACGCAGCCCAGGTTGACGATGACTTCGGGCAGGATCGCTTCGGTCAATCCACGACCGGCCAGTGCGAAGCCGGTGGAAAGCGGCGGATGGAAGTGAACCACGGCATTGATTTCCGGGCGCATGGCGTAGACCGTGAGATGCATCATGATCTCGCTGGTGCGTTCGCGCGTGCCTTCCACTTTTTTGCCGGACGTATCGACGATGATGAGGTCGCCGGGCGTCATCATGCCCTTGCTGATGCCGGTGGGCGTGCACAGGAACGTCCCGGTATCGCCCAGTCGGACCGAGATGTTGCCGTCGTTCGCCGCCACCCAGCCCTTTTGCCAGGCATATTTACCGATCTCTACGATGTCCGCGCGGAGTTGCTGTTCGTTTCCCAAATCGAAACTCGATTTTATCAGAGGCTATACAATGAAGACAGTGGATCGCCGCCGCATGTGCCCGCACTGCCGGGCATTTATTTCGTCTGACGACAAAATCTGTCCATATTGTGATGAACCGGTTGGCTCACGCCAAGCCGGATCGATTTCGTTGACCGGGTCCGGGGATGGTGGTGGCGCCGCGTCGCTGGTGCCCGATCATTCGGCGATGACGTTGCTGTTCCTGCTGGTGAACGTGGCGTTATTTCTGGCTTCGGTGTGGGTCAGCGCGGGCAGCGGCAACAATAGCGCGATCCTGGCCATCGACAACCGTACGCTGGTGCTGCTGGGCGCCAAGTTCCGTCCGGAGATGGTGTTCGCCGGGCAATGGTGGCGGCTGATTACAGCGGGGTTCCTGCACGGCGGCATCATGCACATCTTCATGAACGGGCTCAGCCTGTTTTACGTCGGCCGCCATTTTGAAGATTTTCTGGGATCGACGCGCTTCATCATCGTCTACATCCTGTCGACCATCACCGGCTTTTACGCGAGCCTGATCGTGAGTCCGGGTTCAACGTCCGTGGGCGCTTCGGCGGCACTGGCCGGGATGGTCGGAGCGCTGCTGGCTTCGAGTTCCGCGCCGGGTTCGCCCACCGCGCCTCTGCGCCGTCTGTATTCGCAATGGACCTGGGGACTGCTGGTGATCGGCTTTATCGGCAACCTCACCGGCATGATGCGGATCGACAACGCGGCCCACATCGGCGGCCTGATCGGTGGCTGGGTGTTCATCAAGATCGCCGGGTTCCCAGGACCCCAGCGGTCGGCGAGCGAAGTGGCCTGGAGAGTGCTGAGCGTTGTGCTGGTGCTATTGACGCTCATTTCCTTCTTCAAGATGTACCTGTACTTCTCGGTACGTTCCGCCTCGCCCGTCCTGCCGGTGCGGTTCTAACCTTCTTTTTTACTGATAGAAATTCTTGTCCCAGGCGTGGCGGCGGAGCACTTCCATCGTGGCGATCTTTAATGGTTCGTGCCCGGAGACGCCGAGGCTGGAGTCCACGGTCTTGACGCGGCGCATGCCGGGGATGACGGTGGTGACGGCCGGGTTCGCGAGGCAGAAGCTGAGCGCGACTTCGGCCAGCGGACGGTCGTCGACGCCCTTCAAATCCTTTTGCAGGGAGGTGACGTGTTGGACCACTTGCGCCTTGCGGTCCTTGCGGAAGTACCAGCCGCGGAAGTCGCCTTCCTCAAACACCGTGCTTTCGGTGATGCTGCCGGTGAGCGCGCCTTCGTCGAGCGGCACGCGGGCGAGCACGCCGATCTGCGTTTCCTGGCACAACGGGAACAGGTTCTTCTCGGGCGACTGATCGAAGACGTTGTAGATCACCTGCACGCTATCGATCAGGCCGGTGTTGATGATGCCGAGCGCGGAGTCCGGTTGATGGTCGTTGATGGAGATGCCCATGGCGCGAACTTTGCCGGCCTTTTTCAGGTCCTCGATGGCGCGCTTCCAATCGTCGCTGTCGAGCCACTCGGGGTTCCAGACGTGGAACTGCTGCAGGTCGATGCAGTCCGTCTTCAGGTTGCGCAGGGACTCTTCGGTGCAGGCGATTGTGTATTCGTACGGGTAGACGTCCGCGATGCCGATGCCCGGTTGCGCGGGCCAGATGCGGTTCTTCGGCGGGATCTTGGTGGCGATGTAGACACGGTGGGGCGCGTCGGCCACCACTTGCGAGACCAGACGTTCGGAATGGCCGTCGCCGTAGGCGAGCGCCGTGTCGATAAAGTTCAGTCCAAGGTCGAACGCATGGCGGAGGGCGCGTAGCGATTCGTCGTCGGTGCCTCCCAGCCATTGTTTCTGCCCGATGCCCCAGGCGCCATAGCCTACT
>JAFDVT010000745.1 GCA_018268875.1 Acidobacteriota bacterium | reverse complement strand
TGACCGGAACGCGTCCACATCTTCCACCATCGAATACTGCGCGTGAATCAGCGGCGTGTCCACTGCCGCCGGACACACGCAACACACGCGAATGCCGGACGCCGCCAGGTCCACCGCCATCGAACGCGTTAACCCGATCAGGCCGTGTTTGCTCGTCGAATACGCCGTGACATTCTTCTGCGACGCCAGTCCCTGCACGCTCGACACGTTGACGATCGCGCTGCCTGATGTCATGAACGGCACCGCCGCCTTCGACATCAGCCACTGGCCCTTCAGGTTCACTCCCAGCGTGCGATCCCAGATCTCTTCTGTCGTCGTCAACACGGTGCCGTACGTCTGGATCGCCGCGTTATTCACCAGCGCATCCAGACGTCCATGCGCACGAATGCATTCGGCCACCGCCGCCTGGCATTGCGCGAACGACGCGATGTCCGCCACAAAGTCGGAACCCGGCTGAATATCGACGCCAAATGCCGTCCAACCTTCGCGGCGGAACACGCTCATGCACGCTCCGCCAATACCGGCTTTGGCACCGGTGACCATCACCACGCGGCCTTTCATGGTTATTGCTGCCAGCCTCCGCCCAATGCGTTGTAGACCTGAACCACTGCCAGGCGCTCGTCCAGCCTCGCTTGCGCCAACTCGATCTCCGCGTTGAAAAGCGTTGTCTCGCTCTGCAATACCTCGAGGTAGCTGACCACCCCGCCTTGATACCGCACTCTCGACAACTGCGATGCCTGCCGCGCCGCATTCTCAAGCGCCTGTTGACGCTCCCGGTACTCGCGGTTTTTCTGTATCGCGATCAGCGCGTCCGAGACCTCGCGGAACCCCTGCTGCACCGACTGCTGGTACGACGCGATCATCTCTTCCTTCTGCGCCTCCGTCAACCGGATGTTGCCTCGGATGCGGCCGAAATCGAAGATGGGCTGCGTCAACCCGGCGCCGACGTTATAGACCTTCGAATCGAACAGCCCTTGAATCGAGTACGCCTGAAAGCCGGCCGTACCCGTCAGCGAAATCTGCGGGAACCATGCCGCCTTGGCCGCGCCGATACGGGCGTTGGCGGCGATCAAACGAAGTTCCGCCTGCTTGATGTCCGGCCTGCGTTCGAGCAGCGACGACGGCAAGCCTGCTGGAACGGCGGGAGGCGCCGGTTGTTGCACGAGTGGCAACCCGCGCGCGATCTCGCCTGGATTGCGGCCCAGCAACACGCTGATCATGTTTTCTTGCTGTTCGATCCGCTTCTGCAACTGCGGAATCGATCGCGCCGCCTGTTCCACCAGGATCTCGGCCTGATGCACATCCATCCTCGAAATCGCGCCACCCTTTTCCAAGGTCTGATTCAGCTTCAGCGATTCGCGGCGCGCCGCCAGGGTACGGTTCGACACCTCGAGTTCCAAGTCCAATGCCCGCAGCGTGAAGTACGCGGTGGCGACGTTGGCCACGAGCGTACCGACGATCGCTTTGCGGCCCCATTCGGTGGCCGCCAGTTCCGCGCGAGCCGCTTCTGTCGCCTTGCGATAGCGGCCCCAGAAGTCCAACTGCCACACCGCCGAAAGACCAAGCTGGCTCATGTTCGCTTCAAAGGCCGGAAACACCGGGTTCGATGGATTGCGGATGCGCGACACGTTGCCGGTGCCGTTGATGGTGGGGAACTGGTCGGCGCGCGTGATGCCAACGTTTGCCTGTGCTTGCGTGATGCGCGATGCCGCGATCTTCAAATCCAGGTTTTCGGCCAGCGCTACGCGGATGAGCTTCTGCAGTTCCTCATCCTGAAATACTTCCCACCACTTGGCATCGCCGAGCGACGCGGAAGCGGCAGGATCCACGTCCGTACCCACAGGGCCCCGGTATTGGGCGGGCGCCGGAACATTGGGCCTTTGGTACTTCGGCCCGAACGTGCAACCCGCCATAAAAAGGGGCACAATCAGCAGCAATACATCACGCGATCTCAAGCAGGTTCTCCTTCCCCTTCGATCGGACCTTGCGAGGAGGCGGCCGGCGAGGCTTTGGGGCTGAACCGCGCCGTCAGTTTTTCCACCACAACGAACGTCACCGGGATCAGGAAGATCGCGATCAACGTCGCCGCGAGCATGCCGCCAATCACGGTCGTACCCAGAATGCGGCGGGCCAACGCGCCCGAACCCGAAGCCGTCCACAGCGGTACGCAACCCAGGATGAACGCGAACGCCGTCATCAGGATTGGCCGCAATCGAAGCTTGGCCGCGGTCAGCGCGGCTTCTACGACGCCCTTGCCGTTCTCATATTCGACCTTGGCGAACTCCACGATCAGAATCGCGTTCTTGGCCGACATGCCGATCAGCATGACGAGTCCGATCTGCGCGTACACGTTGTTTTCGAAAGCCCGCATCCACAGTGCGAAATACGCGCCCAGCACGGCCACAGGCGTCACCAGCAGCACGCTGAATGGCAACGACCAGCTTTCATACTGCGCCGCCAGAATCAGGAACACGAACAGAATCGAGATGCCATAAATCGTCGACGGCGAAATTCCTTCCGACGCGCGTTTTTCCTGGTACGACATGCCTGTGTAGTCGAACGACATCGTGTTCGGCATCGTCTGCGCAAACGTCTCTTCGAGCGCCTGCATCGCCTGGCCCGAACTGTAGCCTGGCGCCGCCGACCCGAAGATCTGCGTTGCGCGGTATTCGTTGTACCGGAAGTTGAATTCCACGCCGCTCTGCCGTTCCATCCTGGTCAACGCGGTCAACGGAACCATCGTGCCCTTGTTGTTGGCGACATAAAACTGACCGATGTCTTCGGGCTTGGTGCGATACTCGCCTTCCGCCGCGACATACACCTGCCATTGCCGCCCGAACCGGTTGAAGTAGTTCACCAGGTACCCGCCCATAAACGTCTGCAGCGTGTTGTAAATGTCGGCGATGGCCACGCCCTGGCGGGCCGCCTGTTCCCGATCGACGTTCACATACAACTGCGGAACATTGGGCAGGAATGCCGCGTTCAAGCCCACAAGTTCCGGCCGCTTGCTCGCCGCCGCCACGAACTTGTTGACGTTTTCCGAGAAACCCTCGATGTTTCCGCCCGACCGGTCCTCCAGCACGAACGTGAATCCACCCGATGCGCCGACGCCGGGAATGGCGGGCGGTGCAATCGGAAACGCGAACGCATCCGGCACTTGCGATACCGCGCCGAAGATCGCGCCCTGAATCGCGTCGAATTGTTCTTCGGGCTTCTTGCGCTCGCTCCAGTCCTTCAGCGTCACCCAGAAGATGCCGCCGTAGGTGTTCTGGATGCCCGACAGCAGGTCGAAGCCGGCCACAGAGAATACGCTTTTTACGCCGGGAATCGGCATGATGCGCTGTTCGATCTTGCGGGCCGCTTCGCTTGTGCGTTCGAGCGACGCGCCGTCCGGCAGCTTCATCGCCACCAGCAGGTAACCCTGGTCCTCATTCGGCAGGAACGAGGACGGCAGCTTCGAACCCATGCCCACAGCCGCCGCCGTCACCAGACCCAAGAAGAGCAGGCTCAGCGCCGACCGCCGAATCATCATGTTGCTGATGCTCAGATAGCGGTTCGTGCCGCGTTCAAAGAAATTGTTGAACCACCGGAAGAACTTCGCCAACGGACCGTTGGAGGGTTTTTTCGGCTTCAGCAGCAGCGCGCAGAGCGCCGGGCTCAACGACAACGCGTTGAAGGCCGAAATGATCACCGAAATCGCAATCGTTACCGCGAACTGCTGATACAGCCGCCCGGTGATGCCCGGAATAAAGGCCGTTGGGATAAATACCGCCGCCAGAATCAATGCGATCGCAATCACAGGCCCCGACACTTCCTGCATCGCCTTCAATGACGCTTCCTTCGGCGACAGGCCTTTTTCGATGTGATGTTCCACTGCTTCCACCACAACGATCGCGTCGTCGACGACAAGACCGATCGCCAGCACCAGGCCGAACAGCGACAGCGTGTTCACCGAAAAGCCCAGCATCGGAAAGATCATGAACGTACCGATCAGCGACACCGGCACCGCCAGCAGCGGAATCAGCGTCGCGCGCCAGCCCTGGAGGAAGATGTACACCACCAGCACCACCAACACCAGTGCTTCGAGCAGCGTGATCGAGATTTCCTTCATGCCCTCCGTTACAACTTTGGTCGTATCCAGAGTCATGTCCAGCTCCAGGCCGGTGGGAAAGCGGTGGCGAAGTTCCTGCAAGCGCTTGGTGACGTTCTTTGCCGTCTCCACCGCGTTCGAACCGGGCAGTTGGTAAATCGCCAAGCCCGCCGTCGCGCGCCCGTTGAACCTGCTGATCGTGTCGTAATTCTGCGCGCCCATTTCGATGCGCGCCACGTCTTTCAAACGCAGC
>JAFDVT010000744.1 GCA_018268875.1 Acidobacteriota bacterium | reverse complement strand
GCATACGTGAGGCCGTCGATTCCGCACTCAGGTCGAAGAGGAAGAAGGGCTTGGTGGGCAGCGTCGACCAGTGGCCAGTGCGTTGGTTCGTCAAGAAACCTGGCGACCAGCCAGCCTAGGCGGCGAATTGGGCGAAGAAGTCCCCGTCGTCGTTCGCGGGCCGCTTGCGCCAGTAGCCGAGAAATGTCCTCGACGGCTTCGACCGGCCCACGGCACCGATGATCAGGCCGTGCTGGAAACCGTTCGACTTGCGGCAATACTGCTCGCGCCAGCCGAGCTCCATCGCATATCGGCTGAGGTGCGCGCCCGACATGATCTTGTGAACGCCGCGCTGGGCCGTGCGCATGCGGCTGAAGAAGCTCTCGGCGTGATTGGTGCAGGCACCGTCCTTCGAATAGCTCTCCGAGTGGTTGATGCGCTTCGTCTCGAAATAGAGATGCAGCGGCTCCCACTGGGTGCTGAAGTCAGCGTGGATGACCGTCTCCGGCATGACGATGCGCCTCGCGATCTCGATCGCATCCCCCTCCTTGTTCAGCAGGAACGTGCGGACCTTGGCCGGGATGTCGGGATCTTCGCCCCGCCGCTCGCGCATCACGACGATGAGCCGGCGCTTCTTCCGGGCGGCTGCCTTGTTCTTCTCGAAGAAGTCCGCCCACAGCGCCTTGGTGTTCGGCAGCCTGGGCATGCTGCCGCCGAAGATCGCGCCATCGATCTCCACGACGCCGCCCAGCCTGGCAGCGTCTTCGTCCGATCCCATGATCTGGCGAATCTTGTGGAGCAGGACGAATGCCGACTTGTAGGCGATCATCATCTCGCGGGCCATGCGGCAGGCGGCGACACCGTTCACGCCGTTGGCGAAGATCGCCGCACACACGAGCAGCTGGCGATAGGACAGCTTGCGGCCTTTGAAGCAGGTGCCGCTGGTGGCGGTGAACTGCAGCTTGCAGCCCTGGCACTTCCACTTCGCGCCCTCGACCAACGTCCAGTGGTCCAAGCCGCCGCACGACGGGCACACCGGCTCGCCAGCGGTGTCCGGCCAAGCGAGTTCCCTGAACCGCATGCGCGCGTCCGCGTCGGACAGGCGATGGATCTCGCCGATGTCCAGATCGCGCGCCCTGGCGGATAGGAGGAAGTGCTGTGCCACGATATGTGATGCCCTACGCATCACATATGATGTATTCAGGTGTTTAGCAAGGAGAATTCATCGAATATGATGTGTCAGTCATCATGACTCGTTGCGTTCCGCTTCACATACGGCTGGACTCGCGCCTATAACGTGGCAATGGACGATGCCGATTCCGCGACCGAACTTCCGACCGACGAGAAGGTTTGGGAAGAGATGGTCAAGAACATGCTCCGTGCGCAGATGATGCTCGAAGGCGTATCATACGCCGCGCTCGCGGAGCGGCTCGCCGCGATCGGCATCCACGACAACGAGCTCAACCTGCGCAACAAGGTCGGCAGGGGACGATTCACCGCCGTGTTCTTCATGCAGTGCATGAAGGCGCTCGGTGCCGACCGCATCAAGATGCCGGCGTCAGTGGAAGAGGCGGCCGCCAAGGGCGCCGCGCAGGCGATCGCGAAGAGTTCGTCCAGAACGACTGAATGATCATCGATTATCGTCCGGTCCGTTTGGCGTGAACGGCAGACGATCCTAAAACGGGGCTGCAAGGGGGATGCCGTGGACGATCAAGCCAATGCCGAGGAACTGCTGATCGACCTCGCGGTCGAGAGTTGGCGGCTGTGTCGGATGTTCCAGCGATCGATAGACGCACGCGACATCCGGGCGGCAGGCCGCCAGTCCAACCAGGTCCGCTACTTCCAGCGCAAGCTCGACGACAGCCTGGCGCCGCTCGGCCTTCGCCTCGTCGCGCTGGATGGCCAAGCCTACGACACTGGCATGGCGGCAACCGCGCTCAACGCGGCGGACTTCGGCCCGGAAGACGCCCTTTTCGTCGACCAGATGATGGAGCCGATCGTGATGGGTCCCGATGGGGTCCGTCGAACCGGCACCATGATGCTCAGGAACTAAGCCAGTGGAATATGTCGGAATCGATCTCGGAACGACGAACAGCGCCATCGCGAGCTACGATGGTGAGAACGTCGCACTCTACAAGAGCCCGGAACAGCACGACGTGACGCCGTCGGCGATCTTCATCGATCGCCGGGGCAACAAGTTCGTCGGCTCGCGCGCATATGCGAACGCCGCGCGGAACCCGGACAACGCCGCGACCCTGTTCAAGCGTATGATGGGGACGAATACGCCCATCCAGCTGCCAGCGGTCGACAAGGTTATGACACCGGAAGAGTGCTCGGCCGAGGTGCTGCGGACGGTGTTCGGTTATCTGCCCGAGACGATGCGGCGTAATGGCGATACCGGCACTGTCATCACCGTGCCGGCCGCCTTCAACCAGATGCAGAAGGACGCGACGTTGGCTGCCGCGGAGTCGGCCGGGATCGGCCGCGTCGCCCTGATGCAGGAACCGGTCGCCGCGGTCATGAGTGTCATGCGCCAGCGCAATCGCGACGGCACGTTCCTGGTCTTCGACCTCGGGGGTGGCACGCTGGACATCGCCATCGCCCAGAGCATGAAGGGCCGCGTCAGTCTGCTCGCACACGGCGGCGTCGAGATGTGCGGAGGCCGCGACATAGATCGCGCGCTGATGGATGAGATCGTCAAGCCCTGGCTGGTCG
>JAFDVT010000743.1 GCA_018268875.1 Acidobacteriota bacterium | reverse complement strand
CGTTTTCCTCGCCGAAGAACACCAGTCCCGTGGCCGTCGAAATGGTCCCGCCCCAGCCTTGCGCGGGGCCCGGTTGCGGCAGGTCCCACACGCGCTTGCCGGTCTTGATGTCCAAGGCGGTGAGGAAGTGCTCCACTTCGCCAGGGGCGATGCGTTGCGAACCGCCCAGGTAGGCCTTGCCCGCCGTCCAGTCGCCTTGGTCGCGCTTGGTGTAGATGCTGCACTTTTCGAACGTCTGGAAGTAAAACAGGCCGGTTGCCGGAATGTAGGAAGGCGAATAGAAGTTCGACGCGCCGTCCTGCGACGGGCACACCAGCGTACCCTTGGCCGACGGTTCCTGGTTAGGAGCCTTGATCGGACGGCCCTCGGGCGTCATGCCCGTGGCCCAGGTGAGCTTCCGGACGAACTGCTTTACCAGCAGAACTTTCCCGTCGGTCCGATCGAGGACGTAAAAGAAGCCGTTGCGATTGCCATGGAGCAGCAGCTTGCGAGGCTTGCCTTCCCAGGTGGCATCGATCAGCACTGGGGTTTCGGTGGCGTCCCAGTCCCACAGGTCGTGCGGCGTGAACTGGAAATGCCATTTCAGCTTGCCGGTCTTGCGATCGAGCGCGACCACCGAATCGGAGTACAGATTGTCGCCCTGGCGGTCGGCGCCGTCGTATTCTTTGGCGGGATTGCCGATCGGCCAGTACACGGTGTCGAGCGACGGGTCATAGCTGCCGGTCAACCAGGTGGGCGCGCCGCCGTGCGCGATGTCCTTGCCCTTCCAGGTCTCGGAACCCGGTTCGCCGGGCGCGGGGATGGTCCAGAACCGCCACGCTTCCTTGCCGGTATCGGCATCGTAGGCCGCGACGAAACCGCGCGTGCCATGTTCGCCGCCGCCGACACCCGCCAGCACGAGATTGCCGGCTGCGAGCGGAGCGCCGGTGGCAAAGTAATTCTGCCGGTAATCGGCGGTCTCCGTGTCCCACAGTTCCTTACCGGTCTGCCGGTCGAGCGCGACCAGATGCGCATGATCGGTGGAGATAAAGACACGGTCGCCGATCACCGCCACGCCGCGATTGGAACTCGCTCCGACAACGCCCTTGGTTGCGGGACGCTGCCAGATCCACAACTGGCGTCCGGTACCCGCGTCGAGCGCGATGCAAAGGTTCACGTGGGTGACGTACATGATGCCCTTCACCACCACGGGCGTGCTCTGCATCCGCGCGGCGTTGGGAACCGGAAACACCCACTTGGCCGTCATCGAACCGACGTTCGCCTTGGTGATCTGCGACATTTCCGTGTAGCGGTTGCCGCGCGGGTCGCCGTTGTAACCCGTCCAGTCGACGGTGGACGTCACTTCGCGGTATTTGTTGCCATCAGCGCGCCGCAGCAGGTGCATCTTGCCCGCATCCGTCAGAATCTGCTTGTCGGTGTACCCTTGTCCCACTACCTGGCCTTCGATCGTCGCGCCGCTGGTTAGGGTGACCTTTTCTCGCACGACCGGAGGCCGCCGCGCACGGGTCACCAGCGACCTTGCGTACGGCAACAGGGCCTGCATTTCGTCGTCCTTCACGGTCGGCGAACCGGGCATCTTGCCGGGGATACCAGCGCGGATCAACGACGCCAGTTCCTGGTCGTCGCGCGAGTTCACGCCTCGAATGAGCGACGGGGCCATGTCGCTACCGCGGCCGTCGCCTCCATGGCAACGTCCGCAGCGCGAATCGTAAGCGCGCTGTCCGGCGCTTTGATCCTGAGCGAATAACACGCTCGAAAACAAGAGAGTTATGCAGATAGGGGCGGCACGCATGGCGATCCTTATTATTTCACTCCGCAGTTGCTTGTTTCGTGCCTCAACTAACTTTCTTGCCTCAACGAACTATGGATACACTTTAGGTTGTCTTACACAGCGCGTCTCTTCTTACTTGCCTTTCCAACCCTGCTCGCGGCGCAACCGCAGATGGGCGTGTACGCCGGGATGCAGCCGCCCGAAGGCGCGGGCATCGATCTTCAAATCGCAGGTACGACGCGCGCTACGCGCATCGCGGAAGATTACGCGGGCAACCTCTACTTCGCAGGCGTCAACGTTATCTATAAGGTCACGACGGCGGGCTTTGTGACGCGCCTTGCCGGCACCGGGTGGTCCAGCGGTTCCACCGGCGACGGTGTGCTTGCCCGCGACAGCCGCCTCTACAATCCTTTCGACCCGACGTTCGGTTCCGATGGCAGGATCTACTGCAGGGAACTCGCTCCAGCCTCCCGCATGCGTGCCGTGGACCTTTCGACGGGCCTGATTCAAACGGTTCCGCTGCAAGCGCTCGCACAGTCCACCGCCATCGGCTATCCGTTTACGTTCGACGTTTCGGGTTCGATCTATCACGTGTCCGGCGGCACTGTTTACCGCGTCAATGCCGCTACCGGCGCGCAAACGGCCCTTGCGACGCCTTCGGGTTCCATCACCGATCTTGCCTTCGATGCGGTCGGCAGCCTGTTCCTGCTCGACGGCGTATCCGGTGGACCGCTGCTCCGCGAACTCAATATCCAATCCGGCCAGATCAGTACGCTGATCGCCGCGGGTCCGCAAGGCACAAGCTTCCGCCGTGTCCGATTCCTGCCCGGTGGCGACTTTCTATTCATCGGGTCCACCATCGAACGCTACTCGATCACCAACGGCACGTTCCAGCGCCTCGCCGGAGCGTTGAGCCAGACCCCTGTTTCCGACGGCGCTTCCGCCGACTCCGCGGGCCTCGACTTCCGCGACGCGCTGTACCGCGGCGGCACCAACGAATTGGTGTTCCTACTGGATGGCCTCGCGCCGCTGTGGCGCATCGACCAGGCCACCAATCTGTATCGCCCGATTGTCGACAACCGCAGTCCCGCGTATTCCGGCGTCCTGCCGTCGCAAAGCCTCGTCCAAAGCCCCGGCGACACGGGCGCGGCGTTGCTGTATGCGCCTCCCACGGGCGGCCTCGCGCTGGAGATCCCGGGTCGCTCGATCGTGCGGATTCCTTCGGTCAACTCGATTGTGTCGAACCTCGCGGAGGTGCCCGCCGCCAGCTATACGTTGGCCGGTGACAGCGGCGAAAATTATTACGCTCGCGCCGCGTTCGTTTCCCGCCGTGCGTCCGGACAAACCTCGTTCCAGCCTTACATCGCGTCGCGCCCGGACCCCGCCGTTTCCGTGGAGAACACGGGCTTCGGCCTCGACTGGTACGGTACTCCAGTCGCCGCCACGACCACTGGCCGCTTCTACCGCTGGACCGGCAGCGATTGGCAACTCACCGGCGCCCTCGCCACTGCGCAGCATTACTACACCACCGGCCGCATCCGTGTGTCACCCGATGGCCGCATCCACTATCTTTCCGGCGCCGGCATCACCCGGTTCGACCCGGCGACTTCCACGGCGGACGTTCTCGCCGCCACCGGGACGTACAACGCCTCACCGGTTGCCTTCGACATCGACGAGGATGGGTTCCTGTACTACGCGAGTCCTGCGACGCCGTATTCGACGCTGTACCGCAAGCATCCCTTCACTGGGGTGAACACCGCCATCGCCGGCGGAGGTTCGTCACGCGAGGCTTCCGGCGCGGCGCTGAGCGCGCAGATCGCCATCGGCGACCTTGCCGTCGATCGCGTTACCGGCGACGTCTACTTCCGCGAGGCAATGCTTCCGCAGATCCGCGTGGTCACTGGCGTTCGCGGCTACAACAACCCGGGCGCGGCCGT
>JAFDVT010000742.1 GCA_018268875.1 Acidobacteriota bacterium | reverse complement strand
CCGAAGCCAAGCCTCCGTACCTCGTGTACGTGAGCAACGAAGGCTCCGGCGACATGAGCGTCATCGATCCGGCCAAGGCCGAACCGGTCGCCACCATCGCATTGGGCAAGCGTCCGCGCGGCATCCACGCCTTGGGCAACAGGATCTTCGTAGCTCTCAGCGGCTCGCCCTCCGCGCCCCCCGGCGTCGACGAGAGCACGCTGCCGCCCCCCGACAAGTCCGCCGACGGCATCGGAGTCGTGGACCTCGCCCAGGGCAAACTCGTGCAAAAGCTGTTCGGCGGTTCGGATCCCGAACAGTTCGCGTTCAGCAAGGACGGCAAGCAGATTTACGTCGCCAACGAGGACGCGGCCGGCGTCAGCATTATCGACATTGATTCCGGCAAGGTTTTGGGCACGCAGCCCACCGGCGAGGAACCGGAAGGCGTCCGCCTGAGCCCCGACGGCAAGCAGGTCTACGTCACCTCGGAAGACGGCGGCACCGTCGCCGTACTCGACACCGCAACGAACAAAGTCGTCAAGACGATCAAGGTCGGCCGCCGCCCCCGTTCGGTGGAGTTCGTGCCCGATGGGTCGAAGGCGTTCGTCACCAATGAGAACGACGCCAACGTCACGATCCTCGACACCGCCAAGCTCGCCGTCAGCGGCAAGATCGCCCTGGGCGAAGGCATGAAGCCCATGGGCACCGCCATGAGCCCCGACGGCAAGACCTTGTACGTCAGCACTGGCCGCGGCAAAAAGGTGGTCACCATCGACACCGCCAGCGGCAAGGTAACCGGTGGCGTCGAAGCGGGCCAGCGCCCCTGGGGCATCGCCGTATCGCCCGACGGCAAGTTTCTGTTTACCGCGAACGGTCCCTCGAACGACGTCTCTGTCATCGACACCGCCAGCATGGCCGTAGTTCGAAAAGTAAAAGCAGGAGAAAGACCGTGGGGAGTCGTGGTCGTAGCGCAGTAGCCGTAGTATTCGCAGCCGCATTGCTGGCGTTTGCATCCAGCGCGTGCAGCAGCAAGCCGAATGAGAATCCGCACGAAGGCGCGCCAACGCCAAAGGCCGAAAACCTGAAGCCTCTGGGCACTCCGTTGCCCACTCCGCAGAGCCTCGGTCTGCCGCCGGTGCCGGTGCCTGCGGACAATCCCGTCACCGAAGACACCGTCAAACTCGGACAGGTGTTGTTCTTCACCACCAAATTGTCGAAGGACGGCACGATTTCCTGCGCCTCCTGCCACAATCCGGCGAAAGGCTTTGCGGACCCCAACCCCGGTTCGCTCGGCATGGGCGGCCAAAAAGGCGACCGCAACGCGCCCAGCGTCCAGTTTGCCGCCTACAGCCCCACACAGTTTTGGGACGGCCGCGCGGCGACGCTGGAAGAACAGGCTCTAGGTCCCATCGCGAACCCCATCGAGATGGGCCATTCGCTCGAAGGCATGGAGATCAGTCTGAAAGCCGACGCCCAGTTGACCGAACTGTTTCAGAAGGCGTTCGGCGCGCCTCCGTCGCAAGCCGGCGTCGCCAAAGCGCTCGCCGCGTTTGAACGGATGCTGCCCCGCGGCAACTCCCCCTTCGACAAGTTTCAATACGGCCACGATCCCAAAGCCCTGAACGAATCCGCGAAACGTGGCCTCGCCATCTTCAAGGACCCCAAGAAGGGCAATTGCGCCGTCTGCCACACCATCGAAGCGCAATACGCGCTGTTTTCCGACGGCAAGTTCCACAACCTCGGCGTCGGCATGGACGAGAACGGCGAATTGAAGGACCTGGGCCGTTACAAGGTCACCAAGAATGACGCCGATCGCGGCGCCTTCAAAACCCCGATTCTGCGCAACGTCGCGCAAACCGCGCCCTACATGCACGACGGCAGCCAGAAGACCTTGAAAGAAGTCGTCGACTTCTACGTTGGCGGCGGCAACTCCAATCCGCATCTGGACAAGGAAATCAAGCCGCTCACTGGCCTGTCCAAGCAGGATCGCGAGGACCTGGTCGCCTTCCTCGAATCGCTAACTTCCGAAAGGACGCGGGATAAAGAATGAAGTACGCCGGTTTGCTTGCGAGCGTTGTTTTCCTGGCCGCGTCCTGTGGATCGAAACCGGAATCGGCGGCTGCTCCTGCCGCCAAGCAAGAGGCCAAGTCGTCCGAATACTTCAAAGTGGATCCGGCCACCGCATCGAACATCACAGGCAGCGTGAAGTTCTCCGGCAAACCTCCCGCGCCCAAAAAGATCTCGATGGACGCGGAGGCGGAATGTCAGAAGTTGAACACCATCCCGGTGCTCGACAAGGCGGTGGAAGTCTCAAGCGGGGGCAAGCTCGCCAATGTCTTCGTTTACGTCAAATCGGGCCTTGAGGGCAAAACGTTCGAGCCTCCCACAGAAGCCGTGATCCTCGAACAGGAGGGCTGCCAGTTTGTCCCTCGCGTCATGGGCCTGCGGGCCGGCCAGATCCTCGACGTTCGCAACAGCGACCCGGTCACCCATAACGTTCATCCGATGCCTCGCAACAATCGCGACTGGAACCAGTCGCAAGCGCCCGGGGCTCCGGACTTGAAGCGTAAATTCGCGGTCCCGGAAGTCATGATCCCGGTCAAGTGCAACGTGCACGCGTGGATGAAAGGCTACATCGCGGTGCTCGACCACCCGTTCTTCGCGATCTCCACGAAAGACGGCGAATTTTCGCTCAAAGGCCTGCCGCCCGGACAGTACACGATCGCGGCCTGGCACGAAAGCTTCGGCGAGAAAACCGAACAGGTCACCTTGCCGCTCACCAAGCCGCTCGAATTCGTGTATCAGTAAACAGCCGCGTTACGACACTCGCATTTCGGCGATCGCGTCGTCGTCTAACTCCAGACCCAAGCCCGGTTCCTGCGGCATTTCCAGGTACCCGTCGCGGGCCAGAACCCGTTGCTTGGTGATGCGGTCGCGAAGATCGTTGCCGTCGTGATCCTGGGCGACATATTCGGCGACGATCGAGTTGGGAATCGAGTTCAGAAAGTGCAGCGCGGCGGCGACGTTGATGTACGTCGTAAACCCGTGGTTCGCCACTTTTTTCGCATACGAGTCGGCCATCGACGCGATCTTCATGCCTTCGGTAAAGCCGCCGCAACGCGTCAGGTCCACTTGCACGACATCGACGTCGCCTTCGACAATCAGCCGCTGAAACGTCTCGCGCCCGCTCTCTTCCTCGCCCGCCGCGATGCGCAAATCGGTGCTGTTCGACAGCTTCCGGTACCCGGCGTAGTCGCCCGGCATCAGCGGTTCTTCCAGCCAGAACGGATTGTATTCGGCAAACGCGCGAGCCCGTTGAATGGCTGTCTTCGCGTCCCAGACGAGGCCCGCGTCGATCATCAGATCGGCCTTCGCCCCAAGCCCCTGGCGAGCTTCCGCCACCATGCGAACGTCATTCTCCGCGTCTTGCCCCATCGGACCCCAGCCGAACTTCACCGCCTCAAAACCACGGTCGCGAAGTTGCGCCGCGCGGGCGTACGTCTTCTCCGGCGTCGTCTCCCACAGCACGCTCGCATAGCACTTGATCTTCTTGTGGAACCCGCCGCCCAACAGCCGCCAAATGGGCATCTGCAACGCTTTTCCCTTGATGTCCCACAGCGCGATGTCGATCCCGCTCATCGCGTGAACTCCAATGCCAAAGCGCCCCGAATACAGATTGCCGCGGTACATCTTGTCCCACAGATACTCGGTGCGGAACGGATCCTCGCCGATCAAAAGATGCCGCAGTCCGGTGGTCAACGTATGCGAATACGGGCCTAGAATCGCGCCTTGCGCGGCCACCGGCGACGAGTCGACCTCGCCAATTCCGGTGATCCCCGCGTCGGTCGTCACGCGAACGATGAGCGCATCCTGCCCGCTATCGCATTGGTCTTTGACACTCGCCGATCGGATGTAGATCGCTTCGACGTCTCTGATTTTCATCTTGCTAATAGTAAGGGATGCGCGACGCTTTCCGCTCGCTGTCCCGTTCGCCGTTGTTCGCACTGCCGGTGGTGCTGCTGCTGGCGCTCAGCATCGGCGCCAACACGCTGGTGTTCACCGCCATCCACGCGCTGTTGCTGAAGCCGCTTCCCGTGCGCGAACCGGCGACGTTGTACCGCCTCGGCATGCAGTTCGCGCCCACGCTGACGTCGTACACGCATTCGTCGATTTACGCGGACATCCTGCGCGAACACACAACGTCCTTCGCCTCGATCATCACCGTCAACAATGAGGAAATGCCTGCCGGCAGCCCTCCGGAACACACCACCGTCGCCGTCGTTTCGCCGGACTTCTTCCCCGCCCTCGGCATTCCGATGTCCGCCGGGCATGGTCCTGTCGAGGATGGCGAGGCAGTGGTCAGCGCCGCCTATCGCGACCGCCACAGCATCGACCAGACCTTGCTTCTGCGCGGCAAGCCGTACCGTGTTGTGGGCGTCGTCGCGTCGCAGTTCACCGGCATTGAGCTCGACAGCCGTGCCGACATCTATGTCACCACCGGGGCGCAACACGGCAAAGACTACCCAGCGCAGATCCTCGTACGGCTTCGCCCCGGCGTCACCCTCGCGCAAGCCGAGGCGGAGGTCAAAACCGTGCAACCCGCGCTGCTGGTGGCCGACGCGATGCTGCACCCCAACGAACCCGCGCCCAGCGCCACCGACCTCGCCAATCGCGTGACCTCGCTGCAATCCATCGAGACCGGCGTCTCCACCCTTCGCAAGACCTTTCGCGGCGCCGTCAGCGCGCTCCTCGGAGGCGTCGTCGCGTTGCTTCTGCTCGTCTGCGCTAACGCCGGTGGACTGATGGCCGCCCGCGCACAGGCCCGCCAATCCGAACTCGCGCTTCGCCTCAGCCTCGGCGCCACGCGTGACGCACTCGTCCGCCACGCTCTGTGCGAGGCCTTCCTTCTCTCGCTCGCGGGCGCGATCGGCGGTCTCGGTCTCGCCTCCGCCGGCGCGCCGTTGTTGACCTACCTCATCAAACAGCGCAAGCCACTCGGCCTGGTGCTGACGCCCGACTTGCAGGTCTTCGCGTACGCCGCGCTCACCTGCCTCGCCGCTACGTTGCTGCTCGCGCTGCTCCCCGCCCTGCAGATCGTCGCCTCGCACCCCGCGGCGATCCTCCACCGCGGCACGAACTCCCGTGTTGCGGGCGCAGGCCCACGCGCGACGCTCGCGGCCCGTGGACTCGTCATCGCGCAGGTCGCGCTCGCTACCTTGCTCGCACTAGGCGGCGTGTCGCTCTACCGTACGCTCGACGCGCTACGCCACCAGGACCCCGGCTTTCGCACCGATCACCTCATCGTCCTCCGCGTCTTGCCTGAAGCGGCAGGCTTCCGCATCGACGAACGCCCCGCCATCCTGCGCGAGGCCATCCGCAGAACCGAATCCATCCCCGGCGTTCAGACGGTCGCGGTGTCTCAAGCGGCCCTGCTGCGAGGCATCGGCATGAAGACCGCCGCCGCCGTTGCCGGGCAAACGCTGCAGTTCGCAAACGCCATGAACATCAGCCTGAACGCCGTCTCCGCGAACTACTTCGAAGCCATGCGCATGCCTCTCCTCGCCGGCAGACCTTTGCGTGACGGAGATCGCGCCACTACGCCGCAATCGGTGGTCGTTACCGAAGCGTTGGCCAAGCAGTTCTTCGGCGGCACCGCCGAGGCCCTAGGCAAAGTGATCGGGTTCGGACGCCCCGGCACGGTCGCGCAACCGTCCCTTCGCATTGCCGGCGTTGTGCGCGACGCGAGGTACCGCAGCATGCGCGAGGTTCCGCCGCCCACCGTTTACGGCATCTACGACACGGCCACCGCCTTCGCAGCAACGCTGCATCTTGTCATCGCGCCGGGAGCGGACACCGCGGCCATCATGCGCGAGGTTCGCCAGCGCCTCAACGGAATCGGCCAAGGCCTCGCCCCGGTCGACATGGCACCCATCGAACGCGAAATTGAAATCTCCTTGTGGCAGGAACGCCTGTTATCGACGCTGGCCTCCGGTTTCGCGATCTTCGCGCTCTTGCTCGCCGGGATCGGCCTTTTCGGACTCCTGGCCTACTCGGTCTCCCGTCGCACCCGCGAGTTCGGAGTCCGCATGGCGTTGGGCGCGGACCCCAAGTCCATCGCTTCGATGATCAGCCTCCACGGCCTCGCCGCGGTCATCCCTGGGCTGTCCATCGGCCTCGCGCTGTACTTCGCCCTCGCCAGGATCGCGTTCGCGGATCTGTTGTTCGGCGTCACCGTTTGGGACCCGTGGTCGCTGGCCATCGCGCTCTCCGCGTTGCTGTTCACAGCCGCCTCGGCGCTCGCGTTGCCCGTGTTCCGAGCCGCTACCGTCGACCCCGCATCGGCGCTCCGGGCAGACTGAAACAGCCGCGCGCGGCGTGTATCTAATCCGTACTGTGCCGATTGTTCCTTCGCTCGCTTTGTTCGGTTCCCTCCTCGCCCAGCAGCACCAACACGACCACATGGGCGGCGGCGCCATGTCCATGGGCAACGGCGCGTCGCAATGGCTGATGCGTCAAAGTTCCGGCACGGTGTTCCAGCCGCAAAGCTGGCCCATGCCCATGGCGATGCAGCACGCCGCCGGGTGGCATCTGATGTGGATGGGACAGGCTTTTGTCGTCAACACGCAGCAATCCGGCCCCCGTGGCCGCGACGCGACGTATTCGGCCAACTGGGGCATGCTTGCCGCCGCGCGCGATCTTGGCAAAGGTACGCTCATGATCCGCGCGATGCTGAGCCTGGACCCGCTGACGGTTCGCAACCGCCAGTATCCGCTGCTCTTCCAGACCGGCGAGACCGCCTACGGCCGCCCCATCATCGACGGCCAGCACCCGCATGAACTGCTGATGGAATTCAGCGTCCAATACGCCCGCCAGCTTGGCGAAAAGACCTACTGGAATATCTATTACGCGCCGGTCGGCGAACCGGCATTGGGTCCCGCGTCGTTCCCGCACCGCGCCAGCGCGATGGAAATCCCGCAAGCCGTCCTGGGCCACCACTGGCAGGATTCGACGCACATTGCGAACAACGTCGCCACAGCGGGCATCACGTATCGCGGCAAGGTTCGCCTCGAGGCCTCCGGCTTCCGCGGCCGCGAACCCGACGAAAATCGCTGGAACATCGACTTCGGCGCCATGGATTCCTATTCGGGCCGCCTCACGGTATTTCCCAACGCCAACTGGTCCGCGCAGGTCTCGATGGGACGCCTGCGCAATCCCGAGGTCCAGCACACCGGCGATGTCGTGCGGACCACCGCGTCCCTGCACCACATCCGCCCCAAGCCCGGCGGCAATTGGTGGGCCGCGTCGCTTGTCTGGGGGCGCAACTACAAGACCTCGGAACGCGAAGCAACGCACGCCGTCCTCGCCGAAGCCGTCTATCCATTTTTAGGCCGCAAAAACTTCGCCACTGCGCGTTACGAATGGTCGCAGCGAGACGAGTTGTTTCCCGCTACGCACGACGGCCATGGACACGCCTATCCCGTCCACGCCTGGACCGGCGGATACACGCGCGACATCGGCACTTTCTTTGGAGGCATGCAGACCGGGGTCGGCGCCAACGTATCGACCTACGTCATCGGCCGCGAACTGTGGCAAGCCTATGGCGAACATCCCTGGGGAGTTCAGATGTTCCTGCGCGTCCGGCTGCGCACTGGTGGTCAAAACTAGTTACTTTTTCTTCTTGAGCGGCAACAGTTCGACTTTGCGAATCCAGATCTCCGCGCCTTCGGATTCAAACTGGATCTTGCCGGAAGTGAACGTCGCGTTATAGCCTTCGTTCACAACCTTGCCGTTGAGGATGGCCTGGATCGTGGCGCCGTCGCAGACGATCTCGTACCGGTTCCATTCGCCCACGGGCTTTTCGACATCCTGCGCGCCGCGGAACCCAATCTCGTCCTTCCAGTTGACGTCGCGGGCATACCAGTTGAAGCGTCCCGAGTCCTTGGTAACGGGTTTGCCGCCCTTTTCCCAATAATCCTGCTTGTCGGGACCAGTGCGCGTATCCACGGTCATCGACGGTTTTTCATCGTTTCCGACCATCAGAAAATCGCCCGTGCCGCCTTCGATAATTTGCGCCTCGATGGAGTTCAGCCAGACACCGCTATAGGTTCCGTCCTTGCCCCGCGCATGCAGCATAATGCCGCTATCACGCGCCTTCTTCGCCCGCGCATCATACGCTGGACCGCCCCATTTGTACTCGACCACCAGATGATAATCGCGGTAGCTTTTGTGAGTGGTAAGCCCGCCCCATTCGGTCCCGCTGATCCGGATCGCCCCATCGCGCACTGAGTACACCTGGTTCGGGTCCTGGTAATGGTTGTTGCGCAGCCACGTGTACCAGCCGTCGAGGTTCTTGCCGTTGAACAGCACGGTTTTCTTCTTGGGAACAATCGGGTGCGCGGAATTATCGGGCCCCGGTTGTGCGGCAAGAAGGGCAACGCTAGTCAGCAAAACGGGAGACAACACGCGGAGGACGATCATGGACTTGCAAATGATCATATCGCGACGCTCAGGATAAATTACTCGCTACGCATCGAACAGCGAGATTGCGGCAATCCCCGCCGCGCCAGCATCCATGCAGGACGAGGCGTTCGCTGCAGTGATGCCGCCAAGCGCCAACACCGGGATCGTCGCCAATTTCGCCAGCCGAGCGAACTCCGCCAAACCCATGACATTGCCGGTATACGTCTTGGAACCAGGCGCAAACACAGGCCCTAAGACAACATAGGAAGCACCCTCGTTCTGCGCCCGCAGAAGCTCGTCTTCGTTGTGGCACGACACGCCGCAAAACGAGCCCGGAAATCGCCAGGGAGCCATCGCATTCGACGGCAGGTGAATCCCATCGGCGCCAGCCGCTTTAGCGACATCGGCGCGCTCGTTCACCAGCACGCGGACCCCGGCCGGCCGTGCGATCTCGACGATGTCTCGGCAAAGCGCATACAAGTCGCGCGCCGGCAGGTCCTTCTCCCGGACCTGAATCCAGTCGGCGTGGCGAGCGGCAACAATTCGCGCCACGTGAGCGCGAAGGTCCGTGACGCGGCGACGGTCGGTGATGTAGCAGCGAATCAAAGTCAGCTCGCCACGCGAACCCGGAGCCCCGCGCCTTCCCCCGGCCGCGAATCGAGCACCAGTTCCCCGCCCAGGGTATGTACGCGGCGCTTGATGCTCACCGGCCCCAGCCGCATCAGGTCCAACTCGTCCAACGAATACCGCCCGCTAAACGGGAACCCGCCCCCATTGTCGTCCACCGTGACTTCAAGCGCTCCACCGTTCTTGCCAATCGACACCATCACGCGCGACGCCTTAGAATGCTTCTGGATGTTGTTGAGCGCCTCGCGAACGATTTGCATGATTTCCAGCGCGACCTCGGTCTCCGGCGGCTCGTCGAACTCCGTGCTCGAGAACGTCGCCGCCACGCCCGTATCGCGTTGGAACTGTTCCACCAACCGGCTCACCGATGCCGCCAGACTGTCGCCGTCCACATCGGCCGGCCGCATGCTGCGCACGAACGCCCGCAAGTCGTT
>JAFDVT010000741.1 GCA_018268875.1 Acidobacteriota bacterium | reverse complement strand
TGCAGTGGCGGTTCTACAAGAAGGCGCTTTGATGGCCTGTGGCGTTGCGCTACGCAACGCGATCGCCGTGTCCCATGTGTTATCGCGGAAGCGCGTCATTCGCCACTCGGGGACGACGGTGCAGACGGCGCACGCGCAACGTACAACGCGAATCGCGCCGCCCCGTGACAATGAGCAATAATGCGGATTGCGCGCACGGCGGGGATCGCCAACTAGCGCAACTTGCGAAGCACGTACACGGGGAACGCTGCATGGGCGACAGGGCAAGTAGGATGCATCGTCATTTCTTATTTCTGCTGGTGCTGTTAGCGTCCGTGCAAGCAAGTGCATCGCCGGTCTACCATTTCACTGAACTAGGTGACCCAAGCTTCGTCAGTAGCTCCTTGCGAATCAGTTCGAGCGGTACGCCCTACCTGAGTAGTGTTCCAGCGCTTATGGGCGGCTTCTACGCGCAGGATGTGAACGATAGCGGTGTGTACGCGGGCACTTGTCTAGGCAATCGATCGGGCGCCTCCTTCAGCGCCTGCACTCTCGATCCAACTCGCGGCGAGATCCGAATTCCTTTCCCGGTACCGCCATCTACGGCATCGCTGGCCTATGCCACGGACGCTTACGACATCAACGATCGAGGCGACGTTCTTGGCGGGGCCACTTCCGTCAATGGTGGCAACGTGAACATCGGTCTCCAGATCTATACGCAGCAGGGTGATCTCATTGATCTCGGAATTGCCAGTTACCGCCGCCCGAATCTGAACAACAACTGGGAGGTCGTCGGTGCTGGGTACACTGTCGGCGCCGGCCGCCAAGACAGTTTCTACTACTACGACGGTCACCAAGTCCCTCTTCAGTCTCTCGTAGCCGACCTCGGCTCCTTCTTGCTGCTCGTTCCGACAGACATCAACAACGATGGATTCATCGTCGGCTACGGTCGAAATGAAGCAGGTGAGAACCGGGGATTCTTGCTGTCGCCGCAACGTTCGATCCCTGAACCCGGGCCGCTGGCATTGATCTTCATGGAACTCCTGCTGGCTTGTGGTGCGGCTCGGTTGCTGCAGCCGCAGTGCAGAACCCAGAGCACCTAGCATCACCGGTCGCTACTTCAGCCGCAGTGCCTGCCTCCACGCCGGCGCCTGCCACTCCCATACGTGAACCTCCTCGAACGTCTTCGGGAGAAGCAGACGGCCAATCTCGATGCTGGCTGACAGCGGCGTCGCCGGATGGATGTGCAAAACTCGCACTCCCGCAGCGAAGAGACGCTGCAGGCATGCGTTGAAGCTCATGCGGAACTGCTGCAGGTGCGCCTCTTTACGGATGATGCCGCGGCCCGGGACTACCGCCGTGAACTCGACCACAGTGCGTCCAACGGGGTACTGAGCTCTGCCAGAGAGGCTCACCACCACCGATACCTCCCGAGGAAGCGTCGTCGGAACGTCGTAGGTGTACTGCGGTTCTGGGCAGGCGTCACGAGCATCCCAAAGCCACTTTTCGCCCGGCAGGTCCAGGATAGCGGCCGGCGTCTTGTCGCCGACGAGCGCGCCGAGCTTCATCAGCATGGGAATGGGGGCAAATCCGGCGATGGTCAGATGCGCGGCGCCACCGCGGGTAGTTAGCACTGGAAGTACTCGCTGCTCGTACTGCTGCGTTAGCAGGCTGTTGAAATAGGTCCGGGAACGACGCTCAGATCGGGTCTGGAGTCGCTCGTCGATGGTGTTCGGTCGCTGCGGGCCTCTCGATTCGGCAGCGCATCGGGGCGCAGCGCGCCGTTCGGCCCGTTCCGGCCGTCATTGCATCGCGCCTTGCGGCACCGCGAACAGCATTCGGGCCATGCGGATCAGATTGGAAGCCGTCATCGTCAACTTGAAGTGCTGATCGACGCGTTGGATTCCCCGGTACACGGTCTGTCGAATCCGCCCCACCGTCTTGCCCCTGCCGAAGTGTTCCTCGATCCGCTTGCGCGCCACCTGGCTGCAGGCGTAGCCCGGGTGACGCGTCGTGCGCGCGTCGATGGCGCTGCGCCGCCGTTCGCTTTGGTTCTGCGCCACATGCGCCCGCACGTTCCGGCGCCGGCACTCGGCCACGAACTCGACGGTGTCGTACGCCTTGTCGGCCCCCAGGGTCCGGACCCTCGCCCCCCGGCATCGCATCGAGCATCATCAGCGCGGCCGCGCGTTCGCCCAGTCCGTCGGCCGGCGTGACCATGGCGCTCACCACCAGTCCCGAGCGGTTCTCCATCAGCACATGCCCCTGGTAGGCCAGGACGGCAGCGGTGCTGTGGCTCTTGCGGAACAACCGCGCTTCGGGATCGGTCGTGCTCACGTGGGTGTCGTTGCTGCGCGCTTTGCCCTTCCAGTTCGTCTGCGCGTTGCGCCCCGGCCCGTCGGACCTCTGGTCGTCGTCCCCGTCCCGGCGCCTGAAGCTCTTGTGGCTCGCCCACGCCTGGATCAGCGTGCCGTCGACCGAGAAGTGTTCCCGGCTCAGCAGCCCGGCCGCGTCCGCCCGCTGCATGACCTCGCCGAAGAAGGCTTCGACCACCGCATGCGCCAGCAAGCGATCGCGGTTCTTCGAGAACACCGAGTGGTCCCACACCGCATCGTCGATCGCCAGCCCCACGAACCACCGGAACAACATGTTGTAGCGGATCTGCTCCATCAGCATCCGCTCGCTGCGCACCGAGTAGAACACCTGCAGCAGCAGCGCCCGCATCAGCTTCTCCGGCGCGATCGAGGCGCGACCGTTCTCGGCGTAGATGGCGTCGAACAACCCGTTCAACCCGCGCAGCGCGTCGTTGACCAGCGCCCGTACCGCGCGCAACGGATGCTCCGCGGGCACGAACCCCTCGAGGCTCGCGAACGAGAACAACGCCTCCTGCATCCCATCCGTTCCGCGCATGGCACCCTCGAAACTTTCTTACCGATGATGCGATTGTCTCTACCTCCCCCGTGCGAGCTACCGTCGAGGGGGGGAGATTTTCAACAGCCTGTTAAGGTCATTCGTGTCAACGCCGGAGTAAATCTGACCCACTTCTTGCGGTGATCGACGGAGTAAATCGGACCCACCTGGGGGGTTCTGGTCAGGCGGTCGCCGGCGTCTGCTTTGCCGTCTGACCCGCCTTGCGTTTGTCCTTGAGCCGGTAGCTCTCGCCGGTAATCTGCACGATGTGGGCGTGGTGCAGGAGCCGGTCGAGCATCGCGGCGGTGAGGGTCTGGTCGTCGGTGAAGGCGCCGGCCCACTGCGTGAACGGCAGGTTGCTGGTGAGCACCACGCTCCCGCGCTCGTAGCGCTTGGCGACGACGTTGAAGAACAGGTTTGCCTCCTCGCGACCGAACGGCAGGTAACCGATCTCGTCGACGATGAGCAACCGCGGCCCGATCACCGCTCGGTTGAAGTATTCCTTCAGCCTGCCCTGGCTCTTGGCCGGGGCCAGTTGCAGCATCAGGTCCGCGGCCGTCAGGAAGCGAATCTTGTGTCCTGCGGCCAGAGCGCGGTGACCCAGTGCCAGCGCGATGTGCGTCTTGCCCACCCCACTGGGACCCAGCAACACGACGTTCTCGGCACGCGGCACGAATGCCAGGTGCGCCAGTTCCTGGATCTGCGCCTTCGGCGCGCCGCCGGCGTGGCGCCAATCGAACTGATCGAGCGTCTTGACGGCGGGCATCGTGGCCAGCTTGGTCAGGAGGCTCAGGCGTCGTTCGTCACGCGCTGCGATCTCGCTCTCGAGCACCCGCTCGAGGAAGTCCGCGAAGCTGACTTCGGCCCGCGCAGCGTCTTGCGCCAGGGCGGGCCAGTCGGTGGCCAGTCGCGCCAGCTTGAGCTCGCCGCACAGTTCACTGATGCGTTGCTGCTGGAGGTTCATGCCGCGATCTCCAGCAGCGCGTCGTAGACCGACAGCGGATGCTGCAAGCTCTCGGTCGGGATCACGACGCGCTGCGGGATCTCGGGCGACGTCCTCGAGGCCGGGGGCGGCAACATCACGGCGCGTTCCTCAGCCAGGCGCACGGCGGGCACCGCCTTCGTCGTCGCGTGCACGCGGGCATTCGCAACCTCGTCGAGCCGGCGCCGGACGTGCCTGTTGGCGAGGCCGATGTCGAGCTTCAAACCGCTCGCCTCCACGGTGGCCGCCAGCGGCACGACGAAGCTGCCTTTGAGGTAGGCGTTGAACCGCTCGACCTTGCCCTTCGTCTGGGCTCGGTAGGGCCGGCACAGTTTCGCCGTAAAGCCGCACGCCTCGGCCAGATTGTTCAACTCGCTGTTCCACCGATGCCGGCCTTCGCCGTAGGCGTCACGCTCGATGACCACCGCCTTCATGTTGTCGAACAGCACGTGCTCGGGCACGCCACCGAAGTAGTCGAACGCCTCGCGCAGCCCGGCGCACAGGATCGAGGTGTCCTCGCCGGCCGCGAACTTCACGAAACTGGCGCGGCTGTAGCCCATCGTCGCGACCAGCGCGATCAACGGATACCGGCCGCGCCGTACCGTCGTGAAGTCCACCTGCATCTGCTTGCCGGGCGGTGTCTCGAAGCGAACCACAGGCTCGGGCTCGACCCGCTTCAGCGGCGACAGCCATTGCTTCAACTGCGTCAGACCGCCCTCGTAACCGCGCGCGCGAATCTCGCGCAGCAGCACCGTCGCCGGGATCCAGCGCGGCCGGGCCTGTTCAACGCGCTCACGCAGGAACGCCTTGAACGCATCGAGCTTGCACGGTCGCGGCGCGCGCGGCCCGTACCGCCCGGCCGCCTGCTTACGCAGGTACCACCGAACGGTGTTGCGCGAGCAGCCCAATTGCCTCGCGATCGCCCTCACGCCTTCGCCCCTTCGGGCCATCACACGTATCTCCACTGCTTCCTCCTTGGTCAACATCGACGGCTCGGTCAAAGCCGCCATCGTGTCCCAGGTGGGTCACCTTTACTCCGTCACAGTGGGTCAGTTTCACCCCGGCGCTAACACATTCGGGCACGCTTGTGGGCGTTCGTTCAACGGCACTTCCGGACGGCCGGGATTCGGCGAATCCCAGTTTCGCAAGCTCATTCCGCATGAACACCGGATACAACGTGCTGAAGCCTCACAGCTAGATAGAACCTGTGACAGATCTCCGCTACGTCGAACGCGTCCCAGGGATCCCGCCCAGGCGAACCCCTCGGCCCAGCGTTACGGGGAGGTTAGCGAGTCCGTCCTGAACAACGCCCAATCCTCAGTACTGGCGCAGGTTTCCGAGCGGTCTGAGTTGTCTGGATTTGCAAGGTTTCGAGATAATTCTCCCCGGTTCCCTGCAAATTCTGCGAGGTCTCGATGGGTCCGAAGCCGCCTGAGGCACAGTCCGGGGAGTTGTTCCGTCAACCGCTGATTGAGTTGCTCAACACCCGGCACCCGCTGGTGCGGCTGGCAGCGGTGATCGACTGGCAGGAGATCGAGCGCAGCTTCGGCGCGCTCTTCGCGAGCACGACCGGGCGTCCGGCGCTGCCGCCGCGGCTCGTGGCCGGTTTGCTGTACCTGCAACACGCCTACGACCGCTCCGACGAAGCGGCGGTCAACACCTGGGTCGAGAATCCGTACTGGCAGCACTTCACCGGCGAGACCTGGTTCCAGACAGAAGTGCCCATCGATCCGTCGAGCCTCACCCGCTGGCGCAAGCGCATCGGCGAGGAAGGCGTCGAGACGATGCTGATGGTGACCATCGATGTCGCTCGGCAGATCGGTCTGCTCCGACAGACGAGCGTCGATCGCGTGATCGTGGACACGACGGTGATGCCCAAGGCGATTGCGCACCCCACCGACAGGCGGCTGCTCGAGAAGAGCCGGCAGCACCTGGTCGAACTGGCCGCCGAGCACGGCATTGCCCTGCGCCAGAACTACAACCGCGAAGCGCCGAGACTGGCCGCGCAGGTCGGGCACTACGCCCACGCGAGGCAGTTCAAGCGCATGCATAAGGCACTGCGCACGCTGCGCAGCCGGGTGGGCCGGGTCATGCGCGACATCGCACGGCAGGTCGAGCGGATCGAACCAGCCTGGCAAGACAAGGCCCGCGAGATCCTCGCCAAGGCACGACGCATCCTCACCCAGCGGACGAAGGACAAGAACAAGCTCTACGCCTTCCACGCGCCCGAGGTCGAGTGCATCGCCAAGGGCAAGGCCAGAACGCGCTACGAGTTCGGCGTGAAGGTGACGATCGCCACGACGCTGAAGGAAGGCGTCGTGGTCGGCATGCGCTCGATGCCGGGCAATCCGTACGACGGCCACACGCTGGCCGAGACGCTCGAACAGGTGGGCATCCTCACCGGTACGGACAAACTCCCCGCCACGGCCATCGTGGATAACGGCTACCGGGGCGTGGAGATCGAAGGCGTGCGCATCCTGCGATCAGGCCAGAAGCGGGGCATCACGAGAGCGCTGCGCCGGATGATCAGACGACGCAGTGCCATCGAGCCCGTGATCGGGCACATGAAATCCGACGGACGACTCGGGCGCAATCCGCTCAAAGGTGAGCTCGGCGACGCGCTGCACGCGGTGCTGTGCGGTGCGGGTCACAACCTCCGGTTGCTGATCCGGAAGCTGCGGCTGTTTTGCGCGTTCGTGATGCGAGCGCCGATGGCGTCGACCGGATCCGTTGCCGGCTTCGCAGCAACGGTGGTCGGCTGAAAAGCGGGTTGTTCAGGGCGGACTAGGTTCAGGGCAGGAATCCCGCAGAGGCACCACTGACGCGTGGCCCCTCGGGAACGGACACCATCCGGAGCACGCGCGAGTGCGCCGAGCGCTACTCGAAAGCGACGACGTCGGCGGCGCGAAGGAGATCTAGCTTTGCAAGGCTGTCGCGGGCAATGCCGTCGAAGGCAGGCCTCAAGTCACTGGTCACAATGAAACCCGTGTCTGGCGCGCGCGCAAGGGGATCCGCTTGAACACCATTCACCTGGAATTCGTAATGGAGGTGCGGCCCGGAAGCCAGACCAGTCATCCCTACAAACCCGATCACCTGCCCTTGCTCGACACGAGACCCAACCCTCATCCCCGGAGCAAGCGCCGAAAGGTGCCCGTACAGCGTGCTGATGTCATGGTTGTGCCTCAGCATCACCACTTGGCCGTAGCCATTTCGCCAACCCGCGAAGGTCACGGTACCGTCGGCTGTCGAACGGACCCGCGCACCGATAGGCGCGCCGTAGTCGATCCCCTTGTGAGCGCGCCATGTCTGCAGCACCGG
>JAFDVT010000740.1 GCA_018268875.1 Acidobacteriota bacterium | reverse complement strand
TCGGTCAAGCGGCCTTCACTGCCGATTACCTCTTTGGACGGGGCCGCGTGGGCGTCTTCGGAACCAAGGGTTTCCTGGATAACACGATTATCGGGCGTTCACAGGTCCTGCTGGCGAACGGCGCCATCGCTCCGAACCTGGTTCTCGAACGCTACCTGCGGATCGTCGATCAGGCCGGCATCAGCGGCACTGTTGGACTTGCTGGTAACACTTACGCCGAAGGTAATATCGGTTACCTCCGCAGCTACGGTGGTGCTGATCGTCCGGGCGGTACGCTCCGCTTCGTCTTCCCGCTGAACGACAAGTTTGCGTTTACGGCCGAAGGCGGCGTGAACGAAACCTTCCTCGGCCGGTCGACGAATGGTCGCGCGGTGTTCGGAATCACCTGGGGCAATCTGCTCCGGCCGAAGAACTTCCTCGCGTCCAACAAGCCGGTTCCGGTTGACGTTCCCCGCATTCGTTGGGAACTGTTGACGCGCACCGTTCGCACGGGTCAGGCTCTGCCGCCGGTTGCGGACGCGGGCGGGGACCAGATTGGTATCCCCTCTGGACTGGTTCGTCTGGATGGGTCGAATTCGTACGACCCGAACGGCGAGCGTCTCACCTATCAGTGGGTGCAGGAACAGGGACCGTCCATTTCCCTCTCCGCTCCCACCTCGGCGACTACGAACTTTACCGGTGCGGCTGGACAGATCTATGTGTTCCGTCTCACGGTCCGCAATGAGAGCGGTCTGCAGGCTTCGGCCCGCGTTCGTGTCACCACACGAACCGAAGATCGCGTCCAGATCCTCTTCTTTGTTTCGAACCCGCCTCGGATCCGCCAAGGCCAAAGTTCGGAACTGAGCTGGAAGGTGATCAACGCGGAGGAAGTCTCGATTCAAGGTATCGGCAAGGTAGCCGCCGAAGGCCGTGTGTCGGTCTCCCCGATGCAGACCACCAACTATACGTTGACCGCCAAGAGCAGTACGAACGAAGCGAACGCGACTACTACTGTAATGGTGGAGATCCCCGAAGTTCGGGTGGTAAGCTGCTTCGCCTCCCCGGCGAGCATCTTCCGCGGCGAATCGTCGACGATCAGCTACCTTACTGAGAACGCCCGTTCGGTCACCATCGAACCGGGTATCGGTACGGTTCAGCCCAGTGGCTCGGTTGTCGTATCGCCGACCACCACTACGGCATACAGAGTGATTGCGGTGGGCACTGACGGTGTCAGTCAATCTGTTTGCAACGCCAACGTCACGGTCTCTGACCGCGCCGGCCTGCCACGGATCGTTCGCTTCACGGCCGACCCGACGCTGATCGGCGAAGGCGAGTCCTCGGTGTTGAACTGGACGACCGAAGGCGCCACGCAGGTGTCGATCACGGCGCTGGGCGATGTCGACGCCGCCGGTTCGCGTTCGGTATCTCCCCGGTCCACCACCACCTATACCCTGACGGCTTCGAATCCTACGGGTACGGTGACCGCAGTTGCAACCGTGACCGTGATCGGTGCTGCCCGCATCACTTCGTTCACGGCGAACCCACCGGTTTCACCGAGGCCCGGCGCTGGCGTGATCCTGACCTGTCTGGCCGAGAACGCCACGCAGATCGACATCCAGCCGAACAATGGCCAGAACATCACCGCGCAGACCCAGGTCTTCCCGACTGTGGATACGACCTACACCTGTACGGCGACTGGTCCGCGCTCGCGGGATACGAAGACCGTGTTCGTCAAGGTGACGCCGCTGCCCCCGGATCCGGGGATCGGCGATGGCCAGGAACCGGTGATCAAAATCGCCGGCGGACCGATCATCGAGACCGTCGTTCGACACAACCAGTTGGACGCCTCGCAGTCGGTTAGCCCGTCTGGCGACACGCCGCTCACCTATTCTTGGTCCGTCCGCAATGGACGCGCCGCCATCCTAAGCCCGAACTCGGCAGTGACCGTGGTTCAACTCAACCAGGCGATCGGAGACTACGTCTTCGACCTCACCGTGACGGATTCCAAGGGACGTCGAACGACCCAGTCCGTTACCGTCCGGTTGGTGAAACAACCGCTACCGTAGTCTCCGGCTAGTTGCTCCTGAATCCTTTCAGAGCGGTAGATCCAGGCAATGCCTGAGTCTGCCGCTCTTTTTTATTGACTACCCGGAATTCCGGCGTGATTTTCGGACATGCGACTGGACGGAGAACGGGTGCAGCCCCCCCTGGACTAGCTAGGAAAGAAGTTGTAGTATCCCCCCATGACCAGAACATTCCTCTTGATGTGCGCGGCAATTGCTCTGGCTACCTCAGCCTTTGCCGATTCTGTGATCGTCGACAAGACTCCGGACGTGGGCCCGTATTGGAACCCGTTGGGCGGACACGGAACGTATGTCTACGCCAATAGCTTCCTCGCGCCCAGTTCGGTGTCAGCAAACATTCTCGGCATCTATTTGACCAGAATGAATGGGTCAGCAGGTACCCCGATCCGGTTCGAACTCTGGGCAGATAACGGCAATACGCCAGAGGGCGGTGCTGTCCTGGGTGTCACTGGCTATCACCAATATCCAAGCACCACTCTGACGTTGCAGACCGCGCAGATGTCGGCGCCCGTATCGCTGGTTGCCGGGACCAGATACTGGGTGATCGGTTCTGCCGTTGGCCAGACCTGGCAGGGCAATTATCAGGTTGGCGCCCACACGCAGGGCGCTGACGGCGGTACGTTCCGGTACTCAAACGATCCGAACGGAGTCGGCTTTACCACCGAGGGGTCCACGCCCGAGATGGCGATTTACGTCGCAAGCAGCGCCGCTTCCGTACCCGAACCGTCCCCGCTTACCGCGCTTGTTTTGCCTCTTGCGGCCGGTTTGCTACTGCGCAAGCGGAATTGATAATCCCATTCCTTTCACGACGAGCGCATCTGTGCTATCAGATAGGCAGATGCGCTTTTTGCTTGCCTGCCTATGCATCGCCGTTGCCGCGACCACAGCCGTACCGCTGCCCGCCCAGGGCCGGCGCGGTAATCCTCCCCCACAGGCGATCGACAAGATCGCCGCGGACTTTGAAGGCGTCCTGAAAAAAGTGACGGGGTCCAAGCTTCTGCTGGAAGTCGCCGACGGCAACGTGATGGAGATCGTCGCCACACGCAAGACCGAAATTTTTGTGAAGGGCAAACCCGGCAAACTAAAGCAACTGGTCGAAGGCGAAAACATCCTGATCGAGGCGCGCCGCGGACCTGGCGCCATCGAAGCCGTCATCATCCGGCAAGGTCCGATCGACGAAGAAAAGACCACGAACCGCCCCTTGAAGCCGTAATCTAAAAAGGAATGGGTTCGACCACTCCGCCAGTACCTCCGCCGCCCCCCGCACCATCGCCAAAGCCACATCAGTTTCCCTGCGCCAACTGCGGCGCGGACATGAACTTCGATCCCGCCACCGGCGGCTTGAAGTGCCCGGCCTGCGGTGGAACCAAAGCCGTGGAAACCAGCGGCTCCGTCGTTGAGATTCCCTTCGACGGCGCGTTTCGTACGTCCAGCGCCGATCACGAAAAGATCGCCGAAAACGCGTTGCAGGTGACGTGTTCGGGTTGTGGCGCGGTGGTCGAATTCCAACCGCCGGAAGTCGCCGGCGCTTGCCCGTTTTGCGCATCCGCGATCGTGGCGCAACCGAAGTCCGCGGACCCCCATCTTGCCCCCGCCGCGGTGCTCCCGTTTCGGATCCAAAAGAATCAGGCCATGCCGCTCGTACAGCAGTGGCTTGGGGCGCTCTGGTTTGCGCCGAGCGGCTTGCAGAGGCTCGCGCAGCAGGACGCGGTGAGCGGCGTGTACCTGCCGTTTTTTACCTACGACGCGACCACCGTCACCACCTACACGGGCAACCGCGGCGATTACTACTACACCACCGAAACCTTTCTGGAGGCCGACGCGCAGGGCCGCCAGGTGCAACGCCAGAGGCAGGTGCAGCACACCCGTTGGTCCCCTTGCGGCGGCCGGGTACAGAACGGCTTCGACGACGTCCTGATTTGCGCTTCGCGTTCGGTGCAGCGCGACAAGATTCGCGACGCCGACCCGTGGGACCTGGAAAACCTCGCGCCCTATGAACCTGCGTTTCTGGCGGGTTTCAAAGCCCAGCGCTACCAGGTGGAACTTGCCGAAGGATTCGAGGCCGCCAAGCAGATCATGGCTCCTTCGATCGACAACGCGATCCGGCGCGACATTGGCGGCGACGAACAGCAGATCGGTTCGCGCGACGTGCGGTACTTCGACGTGACGTTCAAGCACATCCTGTTGCCGGTATGGATCGGCGCGTACCGTTTTCAGGGCCGCGTGTTCCAGGTGATCGTCAACGCCCGCACGGGCGAGGTGCAGGGCGAGCGGCCTTACAGCGCCGCCAAGATCGCGCTGGCTGTACTGGCCGTTATCGTGATCATCCTCATTTTCGTCATCGCGTCCGGCGACCGATAGGAAGGAGGTCGGCAATGTTCGTAACCAACACCCATCCCGATTCTCAAACGTACGTTGTAACGCCAGAAGGGTCCCAACATAGGGGCGGATCCTGGAACCTCGTCACTGGCGCGCGGAGCGTCGAGCAGGGCGATGCGATTTGGGTGACGCTCGACATGGCTTGCGGCGTGGAAGTGGCGATGAGCGAGCAGTATCATGCCGAACTAACCGAGGGCAATCCGTGTTGTCTTTGGACCCGCAACCTATGTGCCTGCGCTGCGCTGCTGATCGTCCACAAGACCCAGAGCTCGCTGCGAGTTTCTTTTACCCACATCGCCGGCGGTCCCGACGAGAAAAAGGTGGGTTGGGAAGCCATTGCGAACTACTTTCCTGTTGCGGCCGAAGGGACTTTTCACTGCGTCCTCGTCCTGGCGGAGCAAGCGACCATGGCGGATGGCTTCCTCGCCGAGTTGAGCAGGCGAATGCCACGTGTGCCCGCTGAGAACATCTGGGTCTATCAGCATTGGTCCGGCGGTGTGCATTTCGGAATCGACTGGCAGGGC
>JAFDVT010000073.1 GCA_018268875.1 Acidobacteriota bacterium | reverse complement strand
CGGTGCTGTCTGGGCTCGCGCTGTCGGTTTTCGTGGAGGTTCTGCAAAACACCACCCGGCATCGCGACCCCCGCTATATCGATGTCGAAATGAATACCGCCGGAACACTGGTGGGCGCATTGATCGCGACATGGTTCCGGAAGCCGCTGCTCAAGGCGAAGTTCCTGCCGCGGATGCCCTGGGCCGTGTCGATCCTGCTGGTGTTGTGGCTTGGGATTCATGCGGCGCCGCTCGTTCCGGCGTTGGAAATGTCCACGGTTCGCAACAATCTGGCTGGTCTCACACCGTTTCGATTCACATTCGAAGGGTTGACGCGGTGGGCGGCCTGTTACATGATTTTCGCCGAATTGATGCGCGCGCTTGCGTCGCCGAAACGGTTCGGGTTGTGGCTGGTGTCGGGCATCGCGTTCACCTATGCTTGCCGGTTGCTGATCCTTGGCCAGACGCTGGGATGGGACGAAATTCTGGGTACGGCGGTGGCGCTGCCGTTGGTGTTGATCGCGCCACGCACGGGCAAGCCGGCGTGGATGGTGCTGTTGGTGCTCATTGCGGGTTCGGGCCTTGCGCCGTTCCGCTTCGACGCGATCGAGCGGCAGCCGTTCCACTGGGTGCAGTTCGACACCTACACCGATCTGTTGAGCAAGGCATTTCTGGCGATCGGCGCGTCCTGGGCCGGATATCGCGCGGGTCTGGGCCGCGCGACAAGCGTCGTGTCGGCGGCCGCCGTTCTAGGCGCGATTGAATTTGCTCAAGCCTACATGAGCACCGCGACGCGCGTCCCGGAATACGCCGACCCGCTGCTGGCGCTGTCTGCCATACTGATTCTCGAAAGGAAATAACACGTTGCGCTATTTCGTATTGCTGCCGTTGATCGCCGCGGGACTCTTGTCTTCGCAAGCGTTGCCCGAATACCGCAGTCTCTTTAATGGCAAGAACCTGGCCGGCTGGGTGAACGTCAACACCGATCCGGATACGTGGCGAGTGGAAAAAGGCCTTCTGGTTTGCAAGGGCAAGCCGATCGGCGTGATGCGCAGCGACCGCCAGTACGAAAACTTCCTGCTGCACATCGAATGGCGTCACATGGAATCCGGCGGTAACTCCGGTGTCTTCATCTGGTCGGATGCCAAGCCCGGCGAACGCAGCCGTTTGCCCAACGGCGTCGAAGTGCAGATGCTCGAACGCGACTGGGTGAAGATCAACGCGAAAGACGGAGTGGAACCGCCGTTTGCCTACGTCACGGGCGAACTGTTTGGGGTCGGCGGGGTCAAGACGGTGCCCGATAATCCGCGAGGCGAACGTAGCTTTTCGCCGGAGATGCGCTGCAAGCCGAAGGGCGAATGGAACACCTATGATGTGGTTGCCGTCGATGGAACGGTGAAGCTGTCCATCAACGGCAAGTTCGTCAACGGCGTGGCAAAATCGACGCAAAAGAAGGGCTATTTGTGCCTGGAGTCGGAGGGTCCGGCGATCCACTTCCGCAACATTCGCATCCTGGAACTGCCGCCGGGCATCACGTCGGCCGAGCAGACCGCGCCGGAAATTCGCTAGCGTTTCGCTTAGCTGGGGCGAAGAAACGCGCCGCCAATCACAAACAGCAAGGGCAATAGCCAGGTGGGAGCCGTGGCGAGAAACCCGTTCGCCTTGGTTGTCTTCGTATAGGCGGCAAACGCGATGGCAAGCACCACGATGTACCAAACCTGGAAGACCGAGAAGTAGTTCAGGATCGCCACCAGGACCTTGTTCGAGCCTTCCGGCAGGAAGATGTCGAGCCCGAGCGCGGGTTGCAATTCCTGCATGGTCTGGATGTCGCTCCCTTTTGTGTACAGCACCGCGACCGACGCCAGAACCTTTACCAGTTGGATGATCGACGCCATCGACACCATATTGAACAGCGCCTTGAACTTGCCGCTAAGTCCAAGGATCTGGCAGGCGCCGAGCAGCAGCGCTGCCGAAATCAAGGTCATGACGATGATGATCACCGGCGAGGCAAATGCGCCGATGCGGGCGAACATCTCAATCGTCGGAAGGGCTTGTTGAAGGGCTTCGCGCGTCATGCCTTCGGGCGGATTCCGCTGCATGACGCGGGCCGTCAGAGGCGCGACGTACAGGCCCATCGCCATCACGGCGATCGAGATCAGTACGGTGGGAATCACCCAGATCCACTTGCGCTCCACCCTCTTCATGGCTTCGGCGGGATCGAGAAACATGTTAAAAATCGCGGCTAAGTCTTGTCCCATGGCCCCCGAGTATACACCGGATCGTTATGTCACACGCGTAATTCGTAGCCGCGGGACCGCATGCCTTCGATGATGGTGTCGCGCACGGCGGAAACCTCCGCCGACGACAACGTACGATCGGGCGCGCCTACCGTAATCCGGTACGAAACGCTTTTCTGACCGGCGGTCAGTGGTGGACCGCTGTACTGCCTTTGGAACTCAATCGCGGTGACGTTGGCGGGCGCGTACGCTCGCAGGCCTTCTTCAATCTGCCCGACCAGCGTTCGCTCCGCGGCGACCACGGAAAGGTCAAACGCGCTCGTTGGGAAGCGGCGCAAGGGCTGATATTGAATCTTGCGCGCCTGCGCCAGCGATTCGGTGGCGTTCAGGTCGAGATCAAGAATCGCAGCGCGGCCCGCTTCGATCATCTTCGGATGCAATTCGAACAAGCGGCCCACTCGAACGCTTCCGGCGAACAGTTCCGCCGCGCGCGCCGGATGTTCATAGGGCAGCGCTTCAGCTGGCGTCACCGTGAGGTTGGGAACGAGCGACGAGGCGAGGCGCTTCAATTCGAACAGATTTGCGGATCCGTCGCCGTCCTTCGCGAACACAGCGGCGGCCAGATGCGCCGTTTCCTTCGGCAGTCCTTCGGAACTGCGGTGGATCTCATGCCCGATTTCAAACAGGCGGAACGCTTCGAAATGCTTGCGATTTTCGCGAATATTGCCGGTGATGCGCGGGATGAGCGACGTGCGCAGGTACGCCTGGTCGGAGGCGATCGGGTTCAAAACGCGTATCGGATTCTGCGCGGCGAGGCCGAACTCCGCAATGGTTTCGTCGCTCAGGAACGAGTAGTTATAGGTTTCCGTGTAGCCCTGCGCCGACAGAAGATCGCGCAGATAGTGATGGTATTCGCGCGTCGGATTGGCGGGCGGAACGATAGACGGAACCAGCGGCGCGGTGGGCGTCATTTCGCCGTAGCCGATCATGCGGCCGATCTCTTCGACCAAGTCTTCACGCAGCGAAATGTCTTTGGTCGCACGCCAACTGGGTACTTCGACGATGAATTCGCCAGGCTGCTGACCGGCGGTCACTCCGAACTGCAGAGCCTCGAGGATCCGCCGGATTTCGGCCGAAGTAACCGGATGGCCGAGCTTACGTTGCACCCATTCGGTAGACAGCGCGATGGGCGCGACCTTGGGCAGCGGCTGGTAAGAGTCGATCAACCCGCCAACCAGACGGATACCGGGCGACACTTCCTGTAACAGCGCAACGGCGCGGGCCAGACCTCGCACAGTGTTTTCGGGGTCCTGCGATTTTTCAAAGCGCATGGACGCGTCGGTGCGGTTCTTGATCTTTGCGGCGGTCTTGCGAACGCTGGTGGCGTTGAAGCAGGCCGATTCGAGAACGATGCGAGTAGTCCCGTCGCCGATTGCGCTTTCATCGCCACCAATGACGCCCGCAATCGCAATGGCGCCACCCTCATCCGCGATCACGAGGTTGCTGTCGTCGAGTTCGTACTCTTCCTTGTTCAGCGCAACGATCTTTTCGCCGTTGCGCGCATTGCGAACGAAGATGGTGCCGCCGCGGAGTTTGTCGGCGTCGAACGCATGCATAGGCTGCGCGAGTTCCGCCAGCACATAGTTGGTGACGTCGACGATGTTGTTGATCGGGTTCAATCCCGCGGATTCCAGCCGGTACTGCAGCCACAGCGGCGACGGTTGCACCGTGACGTTTTCGAAAACGAGGGCGCTATAGCGGGGGCACAGCGTGAAATCCCCAATCGAAACGCTCTTTTCCGGCGCCAGGCCAGAGGCGGGGAGCATCGCGATGTCAACAGGATCGCGCAACGGCTTGCCTGTAATGGCCGATACTTCGCGCGCCATTCCATAGTGGCCCCACAAGTCGGGGCGATGCGTCAAAGACTTGTTGTCGACCTCGATCACCCAATCGGGCCGCAGGTCCAGTGAAGGACCGGTGAGCTCAAGAATGCCTTCGTGATCGCGGCCCAGGCCGAGTTCGCGCGCCGACGCGAGCATGCCGTCGCTTTCGATGCCCGACACCTTTTTGACGCCGATGGGAACGTAGACGGTCCACAAGCCGGGGCGGCAATTGGCCGCGCCGCAGACCACTGTTTTTTCGCCGTAGGCAACGGTTCGCACGACAGCCTTGCGATTGTGCGCACCTTCGATCGGTTCGACCGTCAGCACTTCGGCCGGCGTGGCTTTGGCCAGCAGCGCGCCCGCTTCTTCCAGGCCTTCGCACTCGGCCGTCTTCATCGTGATGAGGCGCATCAACTCGCGAGGCTGAACGCCGCCAAGCCCATCCACTAGGCTCGAAATCCACTGGTAGGAAAACTTCATCTGTTTAGGCCGTGAACTGATTCAGGAACCGCAGGTCGCCGCCCTGCAACTGTCGAATGTCGTCGATCTGGTAGCGCATCATGGCCAGGCGCGTCAGGCCGAGACCGAACGCGAAGCCGTTCCATTCGTTGGGGTCGATGCCGCTCATGCGAAGCACGTTGGGATGAACCAGGCCGCACGGCAACAGTTCTACCCAACCGCTGTGTTTGCAGACCGGGCAGCCGGGGCCGCCGCAGATCAGGCATTGAATGTCGAGTTCGAAGCCCGGTTCGACAAACGGGAAGTAGCCGGGACGCAGGCGGACGGTGACTTCGCGCTTGAAGATCGAACTGAGCAGCGTCTTCATGAAGTAGATGAGATTGGTGACCGACACATCGCGATCGATCATCATCCCTTCGAGTTGATAAAACGTGTGTTCGTGCGAGGCGTCCACTTCTTCGTTGCGGAACACGCGGCCCGGCGCGATCATACGCAGCGGCGGACCCAATTTGCGCATGCCGCGAACCTGCACGGGCGACGTATGCGTGCGCAACAGGTTGCCGCCTTCAAGCCAGAAGGTGTCCTGCATGTCGCGCGCCGGATGCGTGGGCGGAATGTTCAAAGCGTCGAAGTTGTTGACCTCGGTTTCCACCTCCGGTCCGTCGAGAACGGTGAAGCCGAGCGACACGAACAGCTCTTCGATTTCGCGCTGAATGCGTGTAACGGGATGGAGCGCGCCGGGGCGCACGCCGGGGGCGGGCAGCGTCAGGTCGAGCCATTCGGCATCGAGGCGCGTGTTCAACGCGGCCGTTTCAAAGCCGTGTTTACGGGCCTCAAACGCCGATTCCACCGCCTGCTTGACCTCATTCAACAGCTTGCCGATTCGCGCGCGATCTTCGGGCGTCAGCTTTTTGAAATCCTTGCTAACACCGGCCAGGGCGCCGTTGCGACCCAGTACTTCGACGCGTAGCG
>JAFDVT010000739.1 GCA_018268875.1 Acidobacteriota bacterium | reverse complement strand
GCGGGCGATCAATCGCTACGGCGACCCCGTGCCATGGTCCACGCAGGCGAACGGGTTGACCTGGGCGTCGTTCCTGAACGCGAGCAAATACCCTCCGTCGCTCGATTTTGTCTTGATGACGATGGGCCCGGCGCTGTTGATCCTGGCGCTGTTCGAGGGCATGCGGTTCGGGCCCGGCAACCCGCTGATGGTGTTTGGTAAGACGCCGCTGTTCTTCTTTCTCGGACATTTTTTGTTGGCGCATCTGCTGGCGTTTCCGTTGGCCTGGATTCGCTATGGCACCGTCGATTTTCTGCGCAACATCCAGCCCAACATGGGCGGCGACCTCAAGCCGTACCCGCCCGGTTACGGTTATTCGTTGGCCGGGACGTACGCCATCTGGCTCTTGGTGTTGGCCATCATGTATCCGCTTTGCCGCTGGTATCTGGCGAGTGGCAGCCGAGGCCCTAGTGGCAGCCAAGGCAAGTAAAGCGGCGGCCGTGACAGACGGCGCAGGTCGTCTTGTCGAGGCCGATTTTGCCACTCGTGTGCGTGTCCAGGAAGTCCGGCGTATGGTTCGCGGGGCGGAACTTCATGGTGGAAGCCGAATGACACGTCGCGCAGCTATCCGGCGGATCGATCTTGTTGTGGCAGGTCAGGCAGTCGGCCATGTGCGGGTGCGTGCCGCCAGGTCCGCGATGGCAGCCTCCGCATTCGGTACGCGCCTGTGGACTTTGCAACTGCGCGCGTAATTCCGGCGTAACGGGCGCGAAATAGCGATTGCGCTCCATCGCCGCGAGGATCGACGGCGCAACCGCGGCGCCCATCTTGACGTGAAATTCGTGGCTGAACTTCGCCACCACCGTCGCGCGAGGCGGCTTGATCTCGCGCCCGCCTGGGTGGCATTGCACGCAGGCCTCGGGGGCGGGAAGCAGGTTGTCCGACGGCGCCTTGCTGGACGTCGCGTTGGCGTGGCAGGTGACGCACTTGGGCACCAGCTTCGAATGAAGTTCGTGGGAGAAATCAGCGGCGGACGAGGCTCCCGCACCGAGCAGGAGCCCCAGCCAGACTACCCTTTGTACGTGATGCGCCAAATCTTGTTGCCGCCGTCGTCGGTTACGAGCAGGCTGCCGTCGGGCATCACCAGGATGCCCACCGGGCGTCCCCAAACTTCCTGTTTGTCGGGACTCAGCATCCAACCCGACAGGAACTCCTTGATGGGGCCCGCGGGCTTGCCGTTCTTGAAGGGAACGTACACGACGGTTTGGCCGACGCGCTTCGAGCGGTTCCAGGACCCGTGCAGAGCCACGAACGCGCCTCCACGGTATTCGGCGGGGAACATCTTGCCGTTGTAGAAGTTGAAATCGAGCACAGCGACATGCGCGCCCAGCAGCAGGTCCGGCACGATGGTCTTGGCCACGAGGTCCGGCTTCTGGCCTTTGTTGCGCGGATCTTCATTGGGACCGATGTAGGCGTACGGCCAGCCGTAAAAGCCGCCGGGCTTGATGGTGGTGAGGTAATCGGGCACCAGGTCGTCACCCAGAAGGTCACGTTCCTGCACGGCGGCGATGAGCGTGCCGGTTCCCGGAACAAAGCGAATGGACGTCGGGTTCCGCGTCCCGGTCGCGACAAATTCCTTGCCCGAACCGTCCGGATTGAACTTCAGGATCGCGGCGCGCATCGGATCTTCGCCGGGCGAGACGTTTGACTCCGAACCAATGCCCAGGTACATCTTGTCGCCCTTGGCATCGAACAGAATGCAGCGCGTCCAATGGCCTTTGCCGAAGTCCTTCATGTTGACGACTTCTTCGCCCTTGCTCACGGTCATGGCGGCCTTGTCGTACTTGTAGCGCTTCACCGAAGTGATCTCGGCGACGTACAGATAATCCTTCCACCAGGCCATGCCATACGGGCCGTTCAGGTTTTGGATGAGCGTCTTGCGCTTCTTGTTCTTGTCGAGGACGTAGACCGCTCCTTCGTCGCGCACGCTGTCGGTGACGAGAAGTTCGTTCGAAGGACCCAGAAGCATCATGCGCGGACGCTGGAAGTCGCCCGCGTATTCTTCGATCGCAAAACCCGCCGGTACGGCTAGTTTTGCGCCTTCGGGCTTGGCGATCACCTTCGGGCGATTGGTGGACGACGGGGTGGCGAACGGCGCCGGAAGCTTCACCTTGTCGTCGGCGGCGAAGCAGGCGACTGCTACCAAAATGCACGTGTATTTCATCAATTTCCTCCCTCTTCGAGCGCCAGGGAAAGCTCTTCCCATTCCGCCATCAGTTTATCGAGTTCGGCGCGGTTGCCGGAAATGAGCGTCGAAAGACGCAGCGATTCTTCCGCACTCTTAAAGACCGCCAACTCCGCTTCCTGTTTCGTCACCTCGGGTTCGAGCACGGCCATGCGCCCTTCGATTTCCTTCAAGCGCTTTTGCATGCTCTGCAACTTCATCGGGTTGACGCGCTTGGCCGGCGGGGCGGGCGGTGGAGCCTCTTGTTTTTCGACAGGCGCGTGCGGCTTCGGTACGTTGGTGGCGAGCGATAAGTCGACGTTCGCGCCACTCTTGCGCCACAGATAATCTTCGTAGTTGCCAGGGAAAACGCGAACCTCGCCGCCCTCGATTTCAAACACACGAGTCGCGAGTTTGTCGATGAAATAACGATCGTGCGACACAAACACGAGCGTTCCTTCAAAGGCCTGCAACGATTCGAGCAGAACGTCCTTGGCGCGCATGTCGAGGTGGTTGGTCGGTTCGTCCAGCAGCACGAAGTTCGACGGGTGCAGTAGCATTTTGGCCAGCGCGTAACGATTGCGCTCGCCGCCCGAAAGTACGCCGATCTTCTTGAAAACGTCGTCCTCGCTGAAGAGGAAGCAACCGAGGAGCGACCGGAGTTCGGTTTGCGTTTTGCGAGGCGCGGCGTCGGTGAGGTCGTCGATCATACGCGCGTCCGGGTTCAGTTCCTTGTACTGATCCTGGGCGAAGTAATCGACCTCGACGTTGTGCCCCAGCTTGTATTCGCCTGTGCTCAAAGGTTCGGCGCCGCTCAAGAGTTTGATGAGCGTGGATTTCCCGGCGCCATTGATGCCGACCAGCGCCACACGGTCGCCACGTTCGATGACGAAGTTCGCGTCGCCGAACACGAATTTGTCGCCGTAGGACTTCGAAACGTTCGAAAATTCCGCCACGATGCGGCCGCTGGGCTTGGGTTGCGGGAAAGAAAAGTGGATGACTTTTTCTTCCGGAGGAACCTCGATGCGTTCGATCTTTTCCAGTTCCTTGATGCGGCTTTGCACCTGCTTGGCCTTGGTCGCCTGCGCGCGGAAGCGGCTGATAAAGGCTTCCAGCGCTTCGATGCGTTCGCGCTGGTTGCGGTATGCGTTCTCAAGCAGCGTGCGGCGTTCGTCCTTCTGCTGGATGAACTTCTCGTAGTTGCCTGGATAAAAATGCACGCCTTTGTTCCAGATTTCGACGATACGCTTCACCGTCGTGTCGAGGAAATATCGGTCATGCGAGATGAGTATGAAAGCGTTGGGATAGGACTGCAGGTATTCCTCAAGCCAGTTGCGGGCTTCCAGGTCGAGGTGGTTCGTCGGTTCGTCGAGCAGCAGAATGTTGGGCTTTTGCAACAAAAGCTTGGCGAGCGCGATGCGCATCTGCCAGCCGCCGGAGAAGTGTTCCGTGCGCTTCTGCCAGTCTTCTTTCGGAAAGCCGAGGCCGTTGAGAACGGTTCCGACCTGCGACTCGATCATGTAGCCGTCGCGAGCGGCGAACTCGTTTTCGACGCGATGAAAGCGTTCGCTGATCTGCGTGTATTCTTCGCTTGCGGGATCGACTTCGGACATGCGCGCGGTAAGGGTTTCGAGTTCCGTCTCCATGTCGCGCACATCGTCGAACACGGACATACATTCCTGAAAGACGCTGCGTCCGGAAAGTGAAAGGCCGTCCTGCGGCAGGTAGCCCATCGTGAGGCCGCGCATGACATTGATCGAACCCATGTCGAACTGTTCGAGGCCGCCGAGCGCTTTGAGCAGCGTGGATTTGCCGGTACCGTTGCCGCCGACCAGGCCAATGCGGTCGTTGGGGTTGATGAGCCAGTTCAGGTTTTCGAACAGGAGCTTGTGACCGAAGCGCTTACCAGCGCCGGTGAGTTGGATCATGATGTTCCGGGAGGTGAACCCCTATTTTAGCGGGTTGCGCGGAGCACCATGCCGTTGCGGGATTCGGCGAGCTTGCCGCCGTCCACCGACACCTTGCCGTTGACGATCACGTAATCAAAACCTTCGGAAAACTGATGCGGCTGGGCGAACGTCGATTTGTCCTGCACCTTGGCGGGGTCGAACAGCAGGATGTCTGCAGCCGCGCCCTCGCGCAGCAGGCCGCGATCCTTGAAGCCGAAGGTACGGGCGGGCAGCGAGGTCATGCGGCGAACCGCGTCTTCCAACGTCAGCACCTTGCGGTTGCGAACCCATTCGGCCAGCGTGCGCGCGTTGGTGCCGTAGGACCGCGGATGCGGCATGCCTTGGCCGAACACGCGAATGCCTCCATCGCTGGCGACGGCGGTGTTCGGATAGCGCATGATGCGTTCGACATCGGCGGCGCCCATCGAGTGATACACCATCTGCGCGAACCCCTGCGACATCATGTCGAGAATCGTCTGCACCTCGTTGTCGAGCGTCTTCGCGCGACCCTTGCTGACGTTGATCTCAGTGATGGTTTTGCCCTCGTATTCCTTGTTCGGAGCAAAGCCGGCGACCGTCGCGTACGAATAATCTTTGTGGCCGAGCTTGGTGACGATGTCTTTCATCTCCGCCGCGATCTTGGCGCGTGTAGCGGGGTCTTTCAGACGCTCGCTTACCTTGGCGGGCCCATCGGCAAGCGCCCAACTGGGCAGTGTGATACCGAGGTTGGTGGACGAGCGATCGTACGGATACTGATCGACCACGACATCGACGCCTTGCTTGCGGTAGTCCTCGACGAGGGCGATGGTCTTCTCGCTGTAACCCCAAATGCGCGGCGTGTCGATCTTGAAATGCGACAGCTGCACGCGGAGGCCGGATTCCTTGCCTACTGTCACCGCCTCGTTGATCGCATCGATGATCTGGTCGCCTTCATTGCGCATGTGGCTGGCGTACACGCCGCCGTACTTCGCCGCGGCCTTCGCCAACGCGACTACCTCCTGCGTGTTCGAATACGTCCCGGGAATGTAGATGAGGCCGGTGGAAAATCCGACCGCGCCCTCCTGCATGGCCTTGTCGACGATCGCCTGCATGCGCGCGATCTCTTCCGGCGTGGCGTGGCGATTGGCTGTGCCCATCACTTCCTGACGCACGCCGTTGTGACCGATGAGCGTCGCAATGTTGAGCCCGATGCCCGTTTTCTCGAGGTTCTGGAACCAGTCGGCGACCTTGATCACCGAGCCGCCGCAGTTGCCCGTAACCACCGTCGTGACACCGTCGAGCAGGTAGTTGTCGCCTCGCGGCACCTCATTGACCGTGCCTTCGATATGCGTGTGAACGTCAATGAAGCCCGGCGATGCCACGCGTTCAGCAGCGTCGATGGTGCGATCGGCAGTTCTGTTGTCGAGCCTGCCGATCGCGGCGATTTTGCCGGCTTTCACTCCAATGTCGCCGCGATACCAGGCGTTGCCCGTGCCGTCGATGATGCGCGCGTTGCGAATCAGCAGGTCGTAATCGGCAGCTTGCAAGACGGCGATGGTGGTTGCCGCGGCGGCGAGGAGCAGGTTCATAGAGTGTATTTTCCCGCAGCGATAAGCCTTCCGGCGATGCTGTGACGG
>JAFDVT010000738.1 GCA_018268875.1 Acidobacteriota bacterium | reverse complement strand
GGGTGGCGATCCCTACCGAAGTGCGATCAAAGATTCGTACGGAGGCATATCGCGTTGCGCATGCATCGGATCACGAGCGGCGCGAACCAGGGTTCGAGAAACAACAACTTCGGGTTCTCGGCCGGATCTCCTACCTAAAGCAGCACCACCAGAGGCTTGCTCAGGACCTACGCGAGTTGGTAACGCAACGCACGTAGTGGTGGCCTTCTCGCAACCAACATCCGCTTAGATTTGGTCCTAGCTGCCGCCTCCATCGGGCGGGGATGGATCCGCTGACGCCTTCTCCTCGAACGGACGTCGTCTCGGAGATTCGTTGCGTATTGTCCGCTCCCGCGCTCATCCGAGGGCGATTTTTTACCGTTCGATTGCCGTTTCGCGACCCCCAAAACCCCTGCTTGCTACATTGGGACCGGTAGCCTGCTTTGCCTGTCAAAAAGCTCTATTCCCGCTGGATGAACAACTGGGAGGAACGGCTCTGTTTCCGGTCCACCAACCGCGTTGTCCGGCCCTTCGATTGGGGCGTCGAATGGACCCGCCAATGGCCCGTCTCCACGGCCTACCCGCGCAATGGCCATAGCGAACGGGACTACATTAAGTTATTGAATGCAAAGGCGATCCAGGACTCGGAACGCTTCTTTGCCTACGAAACGCCGCGGGATTTCCAGATCGACGACGCGAACGTCGTGACGTTCACCTCCCCGGTGACGTCGCCTTACCCCGAAAACAACACCGTGCGAGGCGTGTTTTACCCTCCTCGCAATGGCCGCGGCGCACGTGGTTCGTTCGAACGCAAAACCGCCGTCATCGTCCTTCCGCATTGGAACGCCAGTTACGACCAGCATCAGGCTCTGGCCGGTGGCATCGCCAAGTTCGGGATTGCGGCCGTTCGTATCTCGTTGCCCTACCACGACTATCGGATGCCTCCGGAACTGCAGCGGGCCGACTACGCCGTCTCGTCGAACATCGGCCGTACGCTCGACGCGACCCGGCAGGCGGTGATCGATGTCCGGGCCATGGCCGATTGGCTGCAACTCCAGGGTTATCAACACATTGCGCTGGTCGGGACGTCGCTCGGGTCGTGCTATGCGTACCTCGCCAGCGCCCATGACGACCGGTTCGAGGTGAACGTCTACAACCACTGTTCCACCTACTTCGGCGACGTCGTCTGGACCGGGCTTTCCACACAGCACATCCGCCAAGGCCTCGAAGGGCACACCAACATCGAGGAATTGCGCGAACTTTTCGCCGCTATTTCGCCGCCTTCTTATTGGGACAAGTACTCGGAAAAGAAGAAAAAGTCGCTATTTTTGTACGCCGAATACGACACCACTTTTCCCATGCAATTCTCCGAGCAGGTGGTGGCCGAGGCGAAGGCTAAGAAGTTGAATCATAAGGCGGTTAAGCTGCCTTGCGGGCACTACACGGAAGGTGAGTCGCCGTTCAAATTCATGGCCGGATATCACATTGTGTCGTACCTGAAGCGCAACCTGTAAGCCCTTTTGCTGTCGTTAAAACTCGCGTTCCTGTGTCATTAAGACTACCTTAATAGAGATAGAGGACCAGCGCAGTCCTCGCAGGAGACCCATGCCTTTTCGTCCCGCCTTTGCGACCGTTTTTGCCGCTGCCCTCGCCGCCGCCGTTACCGCGCAGGGAACCACAGTTACCACCGCCGAAGAGATGCAGGCCGCCGCGTACAGCCGCGCGACCAATAAGGTAGTGTTGCTGCCTGCCCGAACCGGGACGGCGAATCTCATTTTGTATAGCCCGTCCACCGGATTTGAAACCGTCGCGTTGACCGGCGGACCCGGCGAGCAACTGGTGGTGAACGCCAACGGGACGTATGCGGCGGTGAAGCACCTGAACACCATCAGCGTGGTGAACCTGGTGAACCGCACCGTGGTTCGAACCTTCCAGGCATGCTGCGACAACACCGGGCGGATCGCCATCGGCGACGATTGGGTGTACCTGCCGGGCACCGCGTCGTACCAGATTTCGACCGGCAACGTTGTGGCGCACACCACTCCAGGGGCTGTGAACGCGGAATTGCTTCCGAACAATTCGGCCATCTACGCGTGCAGTTCGAGCTACAACCTGGTGCGCATCGATACGTCGACCGGTCCGATGACCGGTAGCCGCACGATTGCCCCCAGTTGCAGCGGGGGTGTCATGTCGATTTCCGGCGACGGCACGAAATTGTATACCGCTGACGGGCAGGTGCGGACCATTCCCAGCGATCCGGCGGCGGACCCGCAGTACCGGTCCCAGATCGCGGAGCCGACTTATCTCATCCGCATCCACGACCTGGGCGACGGCAAAGGCGTGATGGTGCGGAACGGGGCGGTTTCGGTGTTCGACACCTCGACGCTGCGCGTGCTGAACACCTACTACACGGCCGGCTATCCGTTGGGTTCGTTTCTGGAAGCGGGCGGGAATGGCTTGTATCTCGTGACCAGCGACCGTGTGACTCGCATGGATCTGCAAACGGCCAGCACAAGCTGTTTTGCGAGTTTCTACGATCCCTCTTTCTTTCCCGCGACGCGCACAGTTCCAGGCACAGGACAGACCATCAGCTATACGATCGACGGGTCGACGCCCGATTGCCAGTTCCAACTCACCACTGACGTGAATTGGGTGGATTTTGTCGAAAGCGTGGACGGCAAGACCGGTGGATTGCAGGGATCCGTTCGCGCGGTGGTGCGGCCGAACCTGACCGGCGTAGCGCGCACGGCGACCATGCGAGTCGGATCGCAAAGCCTGACGCTGACACAGGGCGCGTTTCAAAAGACTGCGATGCAGCCGATCAGCGTGAACGTCGTGGACGCGGAGTTCAATCGCGCGAACAATACGCTGGTGGCGATCTCCAGATCTCCCGATGAACTGCACATCTACGACCCGGCGGTGGGCGCCACGCAGTTTGTGCGCTTGAGTGTGACGCCGCTCAGCGTGTCGGTGCAGCCCGACGGCAGGATGGCGGCGGTGGGTCACGCGGGGTGGATCACGCTGGTGAGCCTGGAATCCCGCTCGGTGACGCAGCAAATCAAAATTCCATACCCGGCGCAGGATATTGTGCTGCCCGGCAACGGCTATGTGTACGTCTTCGCGGCGGAGCGGCAAAACTGGGGCTATTACAACCTGAACACCAGCACGTGGACGACGGTAGATTCGCCCCTTCAGTCCAGCTTTGCCCGGTATAATTCTGCGCTGAAGGCGATTTACGTCAACAGCGAAAAATGGAGCATCGCGAATGGCGTGCCGGCCAAGGTAACCATCCCCGCCGCGACAGCGTGCAGGAATACGGAGGTTAGCGAACTGGGCGACCTGCGCATCGGCTGCGACAGCATCGTGGAGGCTTCGAACGATCCCGCGCGGGAAGGCTTGCCGGTGGCAACCTATCCCAATTCGTATGCCTTTCAGTGGGATCATTCCGCCGCCCAACACGCCTTTGCCGGCATCGCGGATTTCAACGCGCGTATTTACGTTTTGGGGGAGAAAACCGGCGCGCTGAACGCCCAGATCGATGTGCCGCCGTTCGATGGGTCCGGCTACTCGGAGTCCAGATTTGCCTTCTGGAACCGGGAAGGGAGCCGCATCTACACGGTTACCGGTCGGTTCGTTCCGAGCGTTCCCAATGCTGGCCCGATTGCGATTGGAGAGTTCGCGCTGCCGGGGGTCTGCCCGCTGCAGTTATCCCAATCGCAGGTGAGCGCGCCGGCGACCGGGACCACGGGCCAGATCGCGCTCACGACCGCGCCTGGTTGCATCTTCTCGCCGGTTTCCGTGCCGTCCTGGGTGCGGATCACGAACATTACCGAAACCGGCCTGCAGTACGAGGTGCTGGCCAACGACACGCCGGATCGCCGCAGCCAGGGTGTGACCATCGGTCCAAAGTCCATTCTGTTCACGCAGGCTCCCGGGACCGGCGTGGTGACGTTGTCGCCATCCAGCCTGACGTTTCCGCAGGGCGTAACAACGCTGCCGCTTACGATTCAGACGTCCAGCCCCACCTTTTCCTGGACCTTGACCAACATGACGCCGGACGTCGTCCTGATGGACAACATCTCGGGTGTCGGCACACAGACCGTCAACATCGTGTTGGGGGTCAACAGGTCCAATGCCGCGCGTAGCGCGCTGCTGATGGTCAACGGTGTGCCGCTCACCATCACGCAGGCCGGGCTGAACGGTTCCCTGACCGGGGCGACCGTCATCACGACATTGAACGCCAATGGCGACGCGATGCCGGTTACGGTGGCCAGCTCCACGGGCGCGGCGCCGGACAACAGCCAGGGCGTCGATTCCAGTTGGCTTCGCGTCGCGGTGGTGAGTGCCACGCAGGTGTCCGTTTCCGCCCTGCCGAACCTCGCGGCGGGCTATCGAACCGGGTACTTTGTGGCGAACGGCGCGCGGCACCGTGTGATTCAAAGTCCAGCGCCGGCGTTGCATTACTATCCGATCGCGCCGTGCCGGTTGGCGGATACGCGGCTTGCCAATGGCGCGTACGGAGGTCCGTTCCTGGCCGCGGGAACAACGCGAACGTTCCAGGTGTATGGCGGACCTTGCGGCATCGACTCTTCGGCTACCGCCTTTGCGTTGAACATCACCGTGGTACCGCGAGGTCAACTGGGTTACCTGACGGCATACCCGGCGGGCAAGGACCGTCCGACGATTTCGCTGTTGAACGCTCTCGACGGGCGCATCAAGGCGGCCTTCACGGTGGTGAACGCCGGAACTCCTGGAGGCGGCGTCAGCCTGTTCGCGAACAACGACACGGATGTGATTGTGGACGTCGCGGGGTACTTCGCGCCGCAGACCGGCACGGGACTGCTGTTCTATCCGATCGCGCCCTGCCGGGTTACCGATACGCGGACGACGAACAACACGCTTCGCGCCGGGGTGGCGCAAAGCATCGAGGTCGCGAACAAGTGCGGGATCCCGGTGACGGCGCGCGTCTTTTCGATGAGCGCCACGGCGATTCCCAAAACCACGCTCGGGTACCTGCAGGTGTGGCCAACCGGGCAGGCGCAGCCGAACGTTTCGACGCTGAACGCCACCACCGGGGCCATTACGGCCAATGCGCTGTTCGCGCCCGCGGGGACCGACGGCAAGGTGGATGTGTTCGGCAATAACGACGCCGACCTGCTGCTGGACGTCAACGGGTTCTTCGACTATCCGGGGTCGCCGGGGCGCCTGCCGTACGCGTATTACCGTGTCGATCCCTGCCGCATGTCGGACACGCGGGACACGGGGGTTGCGCTGTCGCCGGCAAACGCGTTCCGTGAAATCGGCGGGGCCGGCGTCTGCGGCCTGCCGTACACCACGACCTATTCGCTGATGAATGTTACGGCGATTCCGATTGGGCCGCTCGGTTACCTGACGGTGTGGGGCACGGGCGACCGTCCCGTGGTGTCCACACTCAATGCGCTGGACGGCCAGATTACGTCCAACGCGGCTATCATCGAGCAACAACCATTCCCGGGTAATTTCCGCGTGTTCGGGTCCGGCTGGACGCACGTGTTTTTCGATCTCACTGGATATTTTGGACGGTTTCAATAATGCATTCCAACCGACTTTTTCTTGCCGCCGCAGTTTGCGCCTTCGTAGGTTCCGTCACGTCGCTGGCCGACAACCATGTCCTTCCGTACCGTCCGATCGCGGCCGGCTATAGCGAGGCGCTGGACCGGGTGATCTTCATCGCCGAGTCGCCGAACCAGTTGCACATTTACGACCCCAGGACGCGAGTTACCGAAAGCGTCAATCTCAGCGCGGCGCCGATTGCCTTGTCGGTGAATCGCACGGGTAGCCACGCCGCCGTGCTGCATTCGGCGTCGGTGTCGTATGTGAATTTGCAGGCCAAGAGCGTACAGCAGGTGTATGCCGTGCCGGTGGTGCGGCCGGATCCGCCGCTCCTGTCGGTGGCGCTGGGAACGGATTGGATTTACCTGAATACGCTGCGGTCAATCCGTATTTCCGACGGTTCGATTACGGCACCGGCCGGGTCCGGCGGGTATCCGTATTGGCCCATCCTGCTATCGCGGGACGGCAAGGTGCTGTATACGGCTGGAATGCGGTATGCGGTGAATGGCGGACCGAGTTCGATGATGGGGACACCGGTCCCCTTTTCCTCCTGCCTACCGCTCGACGTCTTGCGGACGGGCAACAACCTTGTGGATACCTGCAGCCGCGTGTCGACGTCATCGTTCGATGTCGCCGCCGATGGAACCTACGTAACGGAGCTGCTGGGGGCCGCGCCGAGCAGCGGCATTCCTATTCGATCGATCACCGAATCCCAAAGCGCCGGAAGGATCGCGGTGGTGGCCGACGCGACGTACTTTTCGCAAGACGATGGGATGAAAGTGGTGCTGTACGACACGCAGTACTTTCAACCGGCGGCTTCGCTTTCCTTGGCCCGCACAGCGCCCGCCGGAAGCGGAAACACAACGTTTCGCAACAACGGAAAGTGGCTGTTTTACAGCAATTCCGGGCAGGAACTGTTCGCCGTGGTGCAAGCCGAATCGAACTCCGGGCTATTGAACGATTATTCGGTGCAGGTATTCCCGCTGGGCAGCCCAACGCCGTGCGTACCGATCTTTGCCTCGTCGACCGTATCGGTAAACGGCGCCGGAACGCTCGCCGATGTGCAGATTCAGGCGGCGGCCGATTGCATTTACAACGTCACGTCCAGCGCGCCTTCCTGGCTCGCGCCGGTAACCAACGGCTATGGCAGCGGTACGCAGACTTTGCGCTACGTCGTGCGGCCCAATCCATCGGGCGCGACGCGAACGGCCACGCTGAGCCTCGGCGGGTCCCAAACGTTGACCGTAACGCAGACGGCTGTGCCTTCCTGGCGCATGTATCCGCTTTCGGTGAATGTTCTGCGGGCGGCCTTTGACAGGACCACGGATACCATCGTCTACGTCAGCGCGGTGCCGCCGGAACTGCATATTTTCAATCCCGCTACCAAGGCGGACAGCGTTGTGGCTCTGCCAAGGCAGCCTTCGGGGTCGCTGGCGCTGTCGCCGGACGGAACTCACGCCGTGGTGGGACATCACGGCTGGGTCAGCTACGTCAACCTGCGTACAGCGGCTTTGGAACGAATCCTGAAAGTTCCCGATTCGGTGGGCAATGTCGTGGATGGAGGGAACGGCTATCTTTACTACGAGTCGCTCGCCGTAGACCAGGTGGTGTCTCTGCAATTGAGTTCGGTGGCGCTGACGCGGATGTTTTTTGGCTCGTCCTTTTCCCTCCGGCTGCATCCGTCCGGAACGCGCATGTACAACTCTGGGAGCCGGTTCGACATCGGTTCGGGTCCCGCGGCGTTTGTGTACAACCTCAACAACCGGATGTGTCCGCCATTCTGGTTTTCCGAATCGGGAAACCGGAGTTTTTCGAGTTGCGGAGGAAACGTGCAGCGGTCGTCGAGCGTGCAGGCGGAAGACGGGCAGTCCAATGGAACCCTTATGACCTCGAACTATTACAGCGCGAGCCCGTCGTGGGTGGATCATTCGGCGGCCCAGCAGGCGGCGGCCGCGGCGTATTCCAGCGGCGAGGTTTATGTCTTTCGGGATTCCGATTTGCAGCAGCGGTCGCGCGTGGACATCCCCGGCTTTGGAGCGGACGGCAGCGTGGCCAGCGCGCTTGGCATGAACTACATCTTCTGGACGCGGGACGGATCGAAGCTGTGGGCGGTGTCGCAGGCCAACCCGAACTCGAACCTGGTGGGACTGTGGGGCGTGGCGGAAATTTCGTCGAGCGAATGCACGTTTCAACTGAGCCCGGCATCCACGTCGACCCCGTACGGACCTGGTTCCGTGACCGTTCAGGTAACCACCCAGGCCGGATGCCGCTGGACTCCGTCGTTCGACAGCAATTGGTTGAGCATCGGCGGACCCGCGCAGGGTAGCTACGTGGGTTCGACCACGCTGACGCTGGGCACGACGGGCAATCCTACCAGCAGCGCGCGGCAAACCTCGTTCCGGGTGGGCAGCGGCAGTGTGACGATCACCCAG
>JAFDVT010000737.1 GCA_018268875.1 Acidobacteriota bacterium | reverse complement strand
TTATGGCGGTGAGGGTGGGATTCGAACCCACGGAACCCGCAAAGGTTCAACGGTTTTCGAGACCGCCCGATTCAACCGCTCTCGCACCTCACCGCGCTGGGCAGGACTTCAGTATAGCAGACACGTGGCGGTATACCAACGAAACCGGCAATCCCACGATGTTGAAATAGCAGCCGTCTACCCGTCGGACAAAACGCGAGGCGTAGCCTTGAATCCCGTAGGCGCCGGCTTTGTCCATTGGCTCACCCGTCGCGACGTAGTCTTCGATTTCCTCATCCGTCAGCGCGCTGAACTCGACTCGCGTTTCTTCGTGATCGACCACGGGGGCTTCCGTCCCATGCCGGAGGCAGATTCCCGTGTAAACGATGTGTTCGCGGCCCGCGAGCAAGCGTAACATCCGGCTTGCGTCCTGTGCGTCGGCAGGCTTTTCCAGGATCCTGCCGTCGATTACGACCACGGTGTCCGCGGCCAGCACGAGTTCGTCTGGATTCGCGGTCACCGCGGCCGCTTTCGATTGCGCTAGGCGGCGGACGTAGGCTACGGGAGCCTCGCCGGGGCGGGGAACTTCCTCCACGTCTGCGGCGCGGACTTCGACGGAAAACCCCGCATTTCTGAGCAATTCGAACCTTCTGGGCGATTTGGAAGCGAGGACGATCCGGGCGGTCACCTCCCTATGATCGCATCCCAAGTTTGCGCAGGATGCTCATCATCGGGCACCAGTTGGTGAGGCCCGATTGCAGCAGGTTGAGCGCGATGAACACCGTAAACCAGTGCCAGCGCGGGTCCACCCAAGTGGCGAGGGCCAACGAGGCCAGGATCATGAGGCCCGCGATGAAGCGGAGCATGCGTTCTACAGTCATGCGGAGTGGGCCGCCCTCCTTCGGCGGCGGACGAGGAAATAAAGGACAGGGACGGTCATGCGGCTGAGCAGCAGCGACGCGATTTCGCCGGCCATTAGCGCGATGGCGAGTCCTTGGAAGATGGGGTCAAACAGGATGACCGAAGAACCTGCGACGACCGCGGCCGCCGTCAGCACCATGGGACGGAAGCGCACGGCGCCCGCGTCGACGACGGCTTCGTCGAGCGGCATGCCTTCGGACAGGCGGAGTTCGATGAAGTCGACGAGGATGATGGAATTGCGGACGACGATGCCGGCGCCGGCAATGAAGCCGATCATCGAGGTTGCGGTGAAAAACGCGTTGAGCGCCGCGTGCGCGGGCAGGATGCCGACCAGCGAGAAGGGAATCGCGGCCATGATGACCAGCGGCGTCACAAAGGACTGGAACCAGCCGACCACAAGGCCGTAGATGACAATCAACACGGCGGCGAAGGCGATGCCGAGGTCGCGAAACACCTCGTAGGTGACGTGCCATTCGCCGTCCCACTTCATCGAGTAACGATTGCCGTCCGAAGGCAGCGCCGCCATGTGCTGTTCGAACTCGTAGCCTTCGGGGATGGGCAGCTTGGCGATGCCCGGCATCAGCGCGAGGATCGCGTAAACAGGGCTTTCCATCGCTCCCGCGACGTCGGCGGTGACGTAGGTCACGGGCATCAGGTTCTTGTGATAGATGCTCTGGCTGGCGCTGGTTTCACGAGGGCGCACAAGTTCGGCAAGCGGGACATTGCCCACGCGGAGAGACAGCAGAGAGGCGCTATCGCCGCGGGCGGCGCGATCGAGGCGCAGCGTGATCGGAACGTCTTCGAGATCGCCCGGCAGGTGGAGCAGGCCAGCGTTGCTGCTTCCGGCAGAGGCCAGGCGCAGGGTTTGCGCGATCTCTGCTTGCGACACGCCGCTGAGGGCCGCCTTTTGGCGGTCGACCTCATAGACGATTTTGGGCTGCGGGTCTTCGACGTACCAATCCGTGTCGACAACGCCATTGGTGGAACGCAGCAGGTCGCGAATCTGGCGGGCGAGAGCGATGCGGCGATCGAGATCCGGGCCGTACACTTCGGCGACCAGAGTCTGCAGCACTGGCGGTCCCGGCGGCACTTCCGCGACCTTGACGCGCGCGCCGAAGCGTTGCGCTGTGGCGGCGATGCGATTGCGAATCTGCTCGGCGATCTCGTGGCTTCGGGCTTTGCGGTCGCCTTTGGGCAGCAGGTTCACCTGGATGTCGGCGACGTTGGCGCCGCGGCGCAGATAGTAATGCCGGACGAGACCGTTGAAGTTGTACGGCGAGGCCGTGCCCGCGTAGGTTTGCACGTCGGTGACTTCGGGTTGCTTTTCGGCGTCGATGGCGATGGCCTGCGCGGCTTGCGCGGTCTGTTCGAGCGTTGTGCCGTTGGGCATGTCCACGATGATCTGGAACTCGCTCTTGTTGTCGAAGGGCAGCATCTTGACCCTGACGCCGCCGAAGTAGAACAGCGAACACGACGCGACCAGCAGGAGCACCACGACCGCCAGAAACGCCGTACGCTTTGCGGTGTCGTGCAGCAGGGTGTTCATGACGACGCGGTAGGCGCTGGTGAAGCGGTCTTCTTCGCCAGGGTGGTGTCCGTCGTGGGTCGAGGTCTCGTCGCGCTTGAGGATTCGCACGGCGGCCCACGGCGTAACCATGAAGGCGACCAGCAGCGAGAACACCATCGCGGCGGTGGCGCCGATGGGGATGGGACGCATGTAAGGTCCCATGAGTCCGCCGACGAAGGCCATGGGAAGGATCGCGCCGATGACCGCGAGGGTGGCGAGGATCGTGGGGTTGCCGACCTCGTCCACGGCCTCGATGGCGACCTCGAACGCGGGGCGGCCGTGGTTGGACGGCATGCGCCAGTGTCGGACGATGTTTTCGACCACGACGATCGCGTCATCCACCAGGATGCCGATCGAGAAGATCAACGCGAACAGCGTAATGCGATTGAGCGTGTAGCCGTACAGGTAAAACACGGTGAGCGTTAGCGCGAGCGTGACGGGGATGGCCGTGAAGACGATCAACGATTCGCGCAGGCCGAGCGTGAGCGCGATGAGGATGCTGACCGATACCACTGCGATCAGCATGTGTTCCAGCAGTTCGTTGGACTTTTCGCGCGCGGTTTCGCCGTAATGGCGGGTGATCGCGACTTCGACATCCGATGGAATGGTGGTGCCTTTCAGCTTTTCCACGCGTTCGAGGATCGCGTCCGAAACGCCGACGGCATTGGCGCCTTTGCGCTTCGACACGGAGAGCGTCACCGCCGGGTAGGCCGATCCACCGATGCGATAGCGGACGTATTCGGACGGTTCTTCGCCGCCGTCTGTGACGGTTGCGACGTCGCGCACGAACACCGGGCGGCCGTTGTTTGCGCCGACGACGACGTTTGCCGCGTCGTCCGCACTGGAAAGAAATTGGCCTGTTTCGAGCAGAATTTGACGATTTCGCGCGGCGAACTCGCCGGCCGGCAGGCTGGCGTTGGCGCCGCCGAGGGCGCGTTCCACCTGCAGCGGCGACAGATGGTAAGCGGAAAGTTTCGCCGGGTCGAGCGTGACGCGAAGTTCACGCTTCTGGCCGCCGGCGAGGGCGACCGCGGAAACTTCGTTGGTCTGCGTGATGGTTTCCCGCACCTGGGCAGCGACGCGACGGAGTTCGTAATCGCTGTACCGCTTGCTCCAGAAGGTCAGCGCGAGGATGGGCACGTCGTCGATCGAGCGAGG
>JAFDVT010000736.1 GCA_018268875.1 Acidobacteriota bacterium | reverse complement strand
TCGTGCGAACGATCCTCAAGAGGCTGTAGCATCTGCCAGCGCCATGTGCCCGCGCCCGCAAACGCCGCCACGCGGCCGCGACCGTAATTCTGCGTCACCAGCAATTCGCCGCCGGACTTGAGCTTCGCCAGCGACAACGCGCCCGGCTTCGGAACGCCAATGTCCTGATAGCCCGCGATGTACGGCAGCTTCGTCCAGCGCTCCATATTGCGATCCGGGTTCTCTTCGATGCGCGTAATCAGCGAATCGCGGCCGGCGTTGGTCAACTCGGCGGTGGCCGGCTCGCGATGGAACGTCCCTTTGCGTTCGGGCAGCGTGACCGGCAGGAGTCCGATGAACGGCTCGCGCCACCATCCGCCGTCGGAAAACGACGTCCGCCCCGCCAGGAAAATCAGCCCGCCGCCGCGCTTGTCCACAAACCGGACCAGCAATTCCTGCTGCGCCGGTGTGAACCACGCCGCTTCCACCGCGCCAATCACAATTGCCTGGTATTGGAACAACTCTTCGTCCGTCGACGGGAAGCCCGCCTCCAGCTCTTTGGGACCGCTGATTCCCTGGCGATAAAACTTGTTCTGCGTGGTCCGCAGCAAGGTGACGAGTTCGACGGTCTTGTCGTCTTCCATCGCCCGCCGGATGAACTTGTACTCCCAGCGAGGTTCGCCTTCGACGTACAAAATCCTCGGCTTTTGGCCCGAAACGTCGAACACCCGGGTCAGCTTGTTGTTCTGCGTGTTTTCTTCGCCGGGCAGGGCATCGATCGAGATTTCCAGATTCTTCGCCCCCGGCGTACCCGCGTTGAACAGCGCGGCTTCCGTCTGCTGCGCGCCGTCCTTTTTGAACACCACATCCTGCGATGCCAGAACCTTGCCGTTTTCCCGCAGCGTCAGCTTGCCTTTTTGACCCGCGTAGCCGGCCTGGCGGAAGCTCACTACGGCTGACAATCGCGAATCCTGTAACGCCCGCGCCGGAATCTGCGCATCGCTGATTTCCACGTCGCGAACCATCGTTTCGCGGCCCACGCCAATCGTGTGCACCGGAATTTGATGCCGCCGGATTTCGTTGATTGTTTCGAGGTCGATGCCGCCCGAATTTTCGGCGCCATCGCTCACGAGCACCACCGCGCCGATGGGCAGCGAACCGGCCTCGGCAACCACTTCCTTCATCGAATCGGCCAACCGCGTCGCGCGATCAGTGGACTTCAGCGTGTCTAGCTTGTCCACCCGCTGCAAACGCTCGCCGGTTTTGTATAACCGGACTTGAAATTTCTCGCGCAGTTGCGCGAGTAATCCTCCGTTGAGCGCGTCAATCGCTTTTTGCCGGCGCGGCGTACCGTCTTCGGAAAGCCCCATGCTTTTCGAATCGTCTACGATCACCGCCACCACGTTCTGTTGAGCCTTCAAGGCCGAAACGGACAAAGCCGGCTGCCACAGTAGCAACAGCAACAGGCAGGCGAGCGCGGTCTGCAACGCCCAGATCACCGCCCGCCGGGGACCTTCCACCAGCGACGCGCGGTTTCTCCGGTAGATCAGCCAGGCGATCGCCGCCGCGGCAGCCGCCATCAGCGCGATCAGCAGCCACAGCGGCCAGCCTCCGGCCAGCACGATCTTGCCGCGTTCAAAGGCGTTGGCTGGATACTTGAATAGAAACTCGAACATCGCCTGTTTCGGCCCGCCCCTTTATTCGCGATCCCAGGTCCCTTAGTGGGTGAGAGCGTATACGACGTAATTTACTGCGATCCGGTACGCCAGCGACGCCCACTTTTCCGGGTACCGCGGATCGTCGGACCATTCCCAGGCATCGCCCAGGTCCATATTATGATTCAGGGCCACCATCAACCGCCCCTTATCGTCATAGACGCCGCGCCAGTGCGCATCGTAACCATCGCGTTCAAAAGTGCGGCCAGTGTACAGGTATTGGGCACCAGGCACCTGGTATTTGTCGTCCAGGTCATACAGCACATGGAAAATCGGGTCCGAACTTTCGATGTCCACCACCTCACGGTCCGGAAACACCTTGCGCATGCTTTCCATGAACCCTTCCCATTCGTCGGTCCCGTGAAAGTCATCGCACATCAGAAACCCGCCGCGTAGCAGATAGTCGCGGAGCTTTGCCGCCTGGGCGTCGGTTAGATCCCAGTGGCCCACTTCGACGGCGTATAGGAACGGCCAGTTGTAGACGTCGTCGTCATCGTCGAGCGACACCGGTTGTTCCACGGATCGAACTTGCGTGCGGGTCAGGCGCCGCAAGCCCGCGGCCAGGTGACGGTCGGCGCGTGGATAGTCGATCGTCCAACTCGAATACCGCCGGAACCCGCGCGACACCGATTTGTACATCAGGCGCCCGATCACGAACTCCGTCTTTTCCGCGTAATCCGGCGGGAGTGGATATTCGTCGTACTCGCTGCCCTGGTACTGGCGGAATTCCTTCTGCGCGTACATCACCCCCACAGCCAACGTGAGAGCCACTGCAACAGCCGGGATGAGAATTTTTATGCGCATGCCCTTTACCGGAAACTTCGCGACGCTACATTCCTGTGACTATATCTACTTTGACTATAGCGTTGCCGGAAACGTTGCCAAACTTTACGCATTTAACACCTCTAGCGTACGCCTCGCCGCCTGCTCCCAGGTGAACTCGCGCCGAATTCTTTCGTTGGACCGAGGCTTTGCCGTCTCCAATCGCACGAACGCCTCGGTCACCGCCTCGTCGCGCAAAGGGTCGAACAGAATCGCGTCGCCCGCCGCCAGGGACCGCATGGGTTCGATGTCCGAACACGCCAGCGGTACCTCCGCGGCCAGAGCCTCGATCACCGGCATCCCGAATCCTTCGAAAGTCGATGGATAGAGAAACCCTTTGGCCCGCCGGTACAGATCCAGCAACTCTTCGCGAGGAATCCACCCCGTGACGCGAACCCGGTCCGCGATGTCCAGCGACTGAATTTGCCGCTCCACGGCCTCCGTCTGAAAGCCCTTCATTCCCGCCAGCACCAAGCGGGACTTGCCGTAGATCGCAAACGCTCGCACCAGCCGTTCGATGTTCTTGTGGGGATGCAGCGTCGACACACACAAAAAGAAGTCCTCCGGCGAGCGTTCCTTGGCGATCTCGAAAAACGCTGGGTCCGCTCCGTGATGCACCACGGTGGACGCCGCGCCATAGAATTTTTGAAGATCGTCGCGCGTCGCCTCCGACACCGCGATCAGCCGTCGGGACCGCCGTACCGAGGCCCACAGCAGCGCATTCCAGAACGGCAGGTCGAACCACCGGAAGTACTCCGGGTGCCGCTTGTGCTGCAGATCGTGGAACACCGTTACGTTATTCGGATGCGCCACCGGAGCCGTGAACCCCGGGTTGAACAGCACGTCCACCTTGGGACCTCGCGCCGGCAACACGAACTGTTCGTACAAAATTCGCGCCGGCCGGAACACCGCGTCGACGCCGCATGGCACCTGCGTGAACTTTTCGGGAACCAGATCCGCGCCGGTCTCGCGATTGGTGAACACAAAATACTCGTTGGTCTGGTCCACACGCGCCAGCGCCGCCAGCAGCGACCGCAGGTAAATCTCCGTGCCGCCGACTCCACCCGGAATCAAGTACAGCGCGTTAACGCCGATTCGCACGCGCCAGGCCTCGCGCCGCCATGTCGTTGGCCGGATTCAATTCCACCGCGCGTTTGTAATCCTCCGCCGCCTTGTCCGCCTCGCCCAGGATCGCGTACACATTGCCGCGGTACGCGTACGCCATGTCGAAGTTCGGATCCGCTGCCACGGCCTTGTTCAACGCCTCCAAAGCCTCCGCCGTGCGGCTGGCCTTGGCATGCTGCATCCCGATAAATGCGTACGCCTGGGCCGACGGGTCGAGTTGCAACGCTTCTTGCGCCTTGGCCAATGCGGGACCCGGCTGGCCCGCGCAATCGAGCGCATGCGCCCAGTTGATCAACAACCGGTAATCGGGCTTGTCCAACTTGCTCGTCTGTTCAAACGCCGCCGCCGCTTGCGCGCAGTCGCCATTTCGGTACAACGCGTCGGCGACCTGGAACTGCACCCGCCATTTGTTCGGCGATTTCTCCGCCGCATCCTTCCACAGCGCCAGCGGATCGGCCCACAGTTGATTCCGCCCGAACGTCAGGATCGCGAACACCGCCACCGGAACCGCCCACGCCAACCTGTGTACCGGAACCCGCCGCGCGACCTCCACCACAATCAGCAGCAACCCGAACGACGGCAGGTACGCGCGCCGCTCCACCAGTACATCGGCGATCGGTACGACCGACGATGTCGGCGCCAGCAGCAGCAGGAACACGAACCAGCCGTAGCTCGCGAGCGGAAACTGTTTCCGGAACCAGAACGCCGCTCCGGATGCCGCGAGCAACCCGAGCAGCCCGAACAC
>JAFDVT010000735.1 GCA_018268875.1 Acidobacteriota bacterium | reverse complement strand
GTTCGGTGAACGCCGCCGCATCGGACAGCACGACGTACACGAGCAGGCGGCCGCAGTCGGGCGCGGGCAATACCTCGTCAACGAACGGATCGCCGGCGAGGATGAGGTTTAACGCGCGTTGCACCTGGCGGCAGAACTGGCGCGTTTTGCGTTCCTGTTGACGCTGGGCTCCAACGAGAGCCTCGGCGTCGTAGGAATTGTCGTAATCAAAAAAGTCGGGCTCAGGCGTCGCCGAGCCGCGAGGATGGTGTTTCAAAAATGTCCCTTTGGATGAATACACGGACACCGCCGTTCCTGTGTGCGAGCAAAAGCACGCGCACGGGGACAGCGCCAGCAAAGTGCCGGGCGATGGGCGTCAGCCTGGAAAAAGGACTTGGGAAGGGTGCTAGTTCGTCAGGCTCGACGGCATCGGAAATGTTGCAAGAGGGGACATGGCGAACTCTCCGGTCTACGGACTTTTCGAGTATGCCGGATTTGCGTCAAAAATGCTAGCCTGCCGTGCCGGTGACGTTCACCTGCAGCCCGCCGCGATCGGTTGCCGTGCTCACGACCTCCGCCCGCAGGCGCACCGACCAGCGCGTCAAAGGACTCACCGCGAGGCCCCGGCTTTGGATGTCCGGCCAAGGGTCCTGGGCGGAGCAAGTGCCGATCCATACGACCTGTTCGAAATCGACGTTGTATTCGTGGATGTCGCCGGGCCAGTTGTCCGACGTGATGACGGCGCCGGGCATGTCGTAGTCGAACAGTTGGCCGTTGCCGGTGAGTTCGCCGGTGTAGACGCCGAGTCTCACCGCATCGCGAGGCCGGAACAGACTCGTGTCGTTCTGCCCGGGTGTCGCGGCGCTAAAGCCGGTTCGCGAGGCGAGCAACGGACGGCCCTGCGCATCGCGGCCACGAAGGTTCACCGCGGTAATCCGGCGCGCCAGAAACACCGGGATGCGAATGGCCTGCTGCAAGTGCAAAGGCTCGACCGTACCTACGATTTCCACCATCCCGCCGTAGCGGACGCCGGAGGTTTGCGTCTCGCGATGCTCGACGCGGAACTTCACCGGACCAAGCTTGCCGAAGTCATGCCCCTGCGCGCCGTAGACATTGGTGAGGTACGCCTGCACGTTGTTCCAACGGGGGTTGCGCGCGCTGACACGGTCCCGTCCACGAACCTCGATCGCGGCGCGCACGAACCAGATGCGGACGGTATCGGCGCCGTCGGAGACTTCCACCCAGGCGGGTTGCGACGGACGGTTGAGGCGCACACGGCGCGCATTCGACGCGTCAACGGCCAGCAATCCCGCGGCGTCGCCGCTTTCGGTGCGCGCGGTCCAACGCGGGGCGCGCCCGGTGGAGGTCGTGTCGATCACCACCTGCTGGATCCAGTCGAAGCGGAAATAAAAATGATTGCGTGCCTCCGGCCCGAGCCCCGGGTGGAGATCCTGAAAGGTCTTAGCGCCTTGAACTTGTATCGCCAACTGTCGTCGTCCATTCCTTGCCGTCTACAGTGACGGTTGCATCCGGGAAAAAGAACCACCTGCGGTATCCGCCGCCACCACGCACGGCGCCGCCGAGTTCCTCGTTATCGCCAAGGCTCATGCGGACCATCCCACTTCCATACGCGAAATACGGCAGCACGTTGGATCGTTTTGCCGGCGCCAGCTTGGGATGGAACCCCATGCCGAATTCGCGGAACCGCAAGGCCGCGTCGCCGCCTTCGCGAAGCGTGGCCTCCACCGCCGCAAGGCCTGCCGCCGCCTCGATCCGCGTGACCTTCCCATTGTCGACCGTCAGGCGGATGTTGCGGGCGACGTCTGCGCCGAAGCGGGCTTCGGGAATCACGATCACGCCGTTGGCGGTTTCTTCCATCGGCGCGACGCGCAGAACACCGGCCGGGAACTCGATTTCGCGATCCACGCGCACCTTGGCGGTCTTCATGCGTTCGGCAGAAGCATCGCCGTCCTGCTTGTTAAACGGTCGCGATCCGGTGCGGAATTCGATGTGCGTTCCGGCAGGCGTCGTGACGCGAACCGTGCCGGCGCGGAAAGCGCGGATCGCGCGGTCCTGGGCGGCGGACAGCGCCGCGTAGTCGATGTCCAGCGCGTTGGCGTACAGGCGGTCGTACTCGAGCGGATGCGCCGACGCGGGCAACCCGTCGGCGAGAACGCTGCCGCCGTTCCAATGGAAGTGGATCTCACGATGCGCGCCTCCGGCATCGAGCCAGCGGACCAGCGCGCGCGTCTCGCAGGAGGTCACCTCGCGCGACTCTTCGCGGAACGGCATCCAGAAGTACACGTTCGCGTCTTCCAGCAGCTTTACGAAATCCGAGCATCCGGCGATGGTGGGTTCCTTGGTCTTTGCGGCGTACGGCAAGGTGGCGGCGACCACGCCTCCCACCGCGCGAACCGCGTCTTCGATCGGCTTTGCAAGACCCTGCAGATAGTCCGGGTCGTAGCGCACGATAACCTTTTCGCCTTTGCCCAGCTTGAGCGCGTTCACCAATCGCTGCGCCACGGCCGCGGGATCGAAAGGCCGCGCGGCGCGGGCGAAGTCCTGGTCCTGGAAGCGCATGGATTCCACCTCGCCTTTGGCGTTGAGGCGGAACGTAATCAGCCCTTCGAGCGCGCCGCCGCGAATCGCGAACGTGTCGTAATGCAGGTGTTCGAGCACGG
>JAFDVT010000734.1 GCA_018268875.1 Acidobacteriota bacterium | reverse complement strand
GCCATAACGCAGAATGCGGTTATTCGACGAGTCGGAAATCAACACGTCGCTGCCGACGAAATAGATCGCTTCGGGAGGTCCGGCGCTGCTGCCCAGGCGCTGGGCGGTCAGGCTCGGGTCGGTGGATGCGCCAAGTACGCGGCTCGCGCTCATGCCGGTGGTGAACCCAGGTAGCCAAACGGTGACGCGCTGGCGGGCGTCGGCGATATACAAGCGGTTCGACGAATCGAACGCGATGCCCGACGGCTGTACCAACACGGCTTTGTTCAACTGCGGATTGACCGTCCCGGCCGGATCGACGACGGTGTTCTTGCCAAAATCGGTCTGGCCCAGAACCAGGTCGGCGGTGGGTTCCAGCGTGTTCGGCGCAAGTTGCGCCACCGGGAACCGCAACACGCGGTTGTTGCCCGGATCGGACGTCCACAGGTTGCCGGCGGAATCGATCGCCAGTCCGACACGGTAGATGCTGCCCGAGGCGAACGATAGCGTCCGGTTCGTCGGACCAATGTTCTGGTTGGACGCATTGCCGGTGCTCACCGAACGCTGGCCGATCACCAGGTCCGACAGTTTGATTTCGTTGGTCTGCGCCACGGGGCGCGGAAACCGCAGAATGCGATTGTTGCCGCTATCGGCGACATACAGGTTGCCGGCGCGGTCGACAGCCAGCCCTGTGGGAGCGGTAAAACCCCCGTTGATGCGCAGTTCGGTATTGGGCGCTCCAGGGCCCTGCGCCAGTGTGGTGATAAAGTCGCGCTGGCCAATCACGATGTCGGCCGGTGCGCCTTTGGCGGCATTGGCGGGGTCGCGCCAGGCGAGTACACGGTTATTTCCAGTGTCCGCGACATACAGCGTGGGCGGATTCGTACTCGTGTCGGCGGCCACCGATTGGGGCGCCAGCAGTTCCCTGCCCTCCGCGTAGTTCGGATTAACAGAAGTGATTGGCGACTGCCTCACCTGACCAACCGTTCGGGTCGGCAAGGAGTTGTACGGATTCACCGTCTGCGCAAACGTCAGCGCGGCGGAGAAGGCCAGCCCTCCCATTAAGGTTCTTTTTTTCACGGATTTATCCCTCGAAGGACGCGCGCGGGATGCGTCTATTCCGAAAATAACATAAATGTCCGGCTTTAGTCTCCGGACGAAGGTCCCGGAACTTTGGCTACATCGGACATCCAGAACGCCAGTCCCACAGCCGAAAGTCCCGCGGCGGTCAGCGCCCAGGCATGCAACATACCCGCGCCGATCAGCACGCCAGCCAACGCCGGACCGACAATTTGCGATACAGAGGTGATCGACTGTGTGAGTCCGATTACCACCCCCTGCTCGGAGGGGTGCGCCCGGCGGCTCAGGCTAGACGAAATAATCGGGCGCAATACCCCGCTGAGCGCGAGGATCGTCGTCGCGGTGGCGAGCATGGAGATCGTGCTGGTGACCGCCAGCATCGCCAGTCCGATGGACTCCGCGAGGAATCCCATCAGGATCAGGCGAGAGTCCGTGACCGAGCCAGCGGCCCGGCCCAAGCCTCCCTGCACGAAAATCCCCAAGAACCCGGCATACGCCAGGACAAACCCAACCTCGCGGGTGCCAAAGGGGTGCCCGTCGTAGAACAGACGCCGCTCGGCGAACAAGGCGAAGCCTCCGCTGAACAGCGCGAACCCGATCGAATACGCCGCAAACTGCCAGAACAACGGAGCCAGTTCCGGCCGCCGGAAATACTGCGCGTAGGCACCCCAGTCCAATACCGACAGTTTTTTCGGAGCAGCGGCAGCCGCGGCGTCGGGGATTGCCGAGCCGTCGCTTTCCGGCCGGGGAGGTTTGGCCGGCAGCAGGAACAGCGTCGCCAGAATGCTGGTGAACGACAAGCCCGCGGCCGTGAACACCGCCGCGCGTTCTCCAAAATGCTGCGCGATCAGGCCGGTCGCCGCGGGTCCGATCAGGAACCCGATGCCGAAGGCGATTCCGAGCATCGCAAAGGACTTTGTCCTGTCCGACGGGCGCGTGACGTCTGAAATGTAGGCCTGCGCGACGGTGATGTTGCCGGCTGTGATTCCGTCCAGAACCCGGCTCGCATACGCCATCCAGATGTTGTGCGAAAACCCGAGCAGCAGGAACCCGGCGAACGTTCCGACCTGGCTCGCCAGCAGCACCGGTTTGCGTCCGATGCGATCGGACAACGCGCCCAGCGGAGGTCCGGAAAACAGCTGGAAGAAGGCGTAAATGGAAATCATGAGGCCCACTTCGATGGGCGTCGCGCCCAGGTGCTGCGCGTAAAACGGCAGCAAGGGCATCATCATGGTGAGTCCCAAAACATCGACCAAAACGATGAGGAAGATGGGGACCAGCGGAGAACGAGACAAATCCTATGTTATCTCCGATATATGCGCTGGGCGCTACCTTATCTCGCAAGTTTGTTCGCCGGACTCCTGCTCGGCGAGGCAGCGCTCCGTCTCTTCGGAGCCCGTTTTTCGACTTCGTTCTACGTCATCGATCCCGACCTGGGCTGGTCGCTGCGCCCCGGCGTATCGGGAACCTACTCCGGCGAAAGCATCGCCCCGGTCCGCATCAATTCAGCGGGCATGCGGGACGACCGTGAGTACGCCACCGGGAAACAAGCCAACAAGTTCCGCGTCGCGATCCTTGGCGACTCGTTCGCGGAAGCCATGCAGGTGCCGGTCGAACAGTCGCTCGCCGGGCAACTCGAAGCGCGTCTCAAGAGCTGCCGCGCCAACCCCGAGGTTCTGAACTTCGGCGTCCAGGGATACGGCACCGCGCAACAATTGCTGGTGTGGCGGAACAAGGCGCGAGCCTACGCGCCGGACGTCGTGGTGTTGCTCTTCTACACGGGCAACGACTTGTACAACAACCTGCGCGAACTGAATCCCACCAATGCCGACGCGGCGCCGTACTTTACGCACGACAACGCGACCGGGACGTTGCACTTCGAACCGGCGCTCGCCAAACCAAGCGCGATGCGGGAGGCCTGGGCCTCGGTCGCGCGCGTCTCGAAGCTTGCGCAATTTGTCACCGACGCGTTTTACAAGCTTGCCCGGCCCGCCGTGCAGCAGAACCGCGATTACATCGACAAGCTGATTTATCGCGCGCCTTCGTCATCGGCTCCGATGTGGCAGGCCTGGGCCAATACGGAAGCCCTGGTGAAGCAGGTCAGCGACGAAGTACGGGCCAGCGGCGCCACGTTTGTGTTCGCGCTGGCCTCAAGCGGCATGCAGGTTCATCCCGATCCCGAAAAGCGCCGGCAGTTCCTGGAGTTCACCGGTGGCGACGATCTGTTCTATACGGAAAAACGCCTCGATGCCAAGGCCCGGAGCCACGGTCTCAAGTCGGTATTCCTGGGTGACGCGATGCAGAAGGACGCCGAACGAACCGGCAAGTTCTACCACGGCTTTCCGGGCAACTTGGGCAACGGCCATTGGAACCCGGACGGCCACCAGTTCGCCGCCAACTCAATCGCGGACGCCATCTGCCAATAGAAAAAGGGCGAGTCCCGAGAGAAGGACCCGCCCCTTTCATCTAACCCTGAAGCAACTCGCGAGTTAGAATTCGTAACGCGCACCGAACTGGAACACGCGAGGCGAACCCAGCTGATCCGTATAGGTGCCGAAGATGGCGCGATTCGAAATGCCCCAGTTGATGCTGTCGGGGTCGAAGCGAACCGAGTTGGTGATGTTGAAGCCTTCCGCGCGGATCTGCAGCGTGTGCGGATGATCGCGCAGCGTGAACAGCTTGAAGCGCTTGGCCAGAGCCGCGTCGATGGTGAAGACACCGTCGCCGCGAATCACGTTGCGGGCGCCCACGTCGCCGGGTAACGCTTCCGAAAACGCCTTGTACGCCGCCGCCGGGTTGGCAAAGATGTTCGGATCGGTTCCAACGCCGTTGGCATTCACCGCGTTCTTGAACGACCCCGTCTGCCCCACCGGACCACTCACGTTGGCAAACGACAGGACGTTCCAGTTGGTGCCCCAGCCGGTATCGGACAGGATGCTGTTGGCGAACCCGGAGGTTTGCCGCCAGATGCCCGACAACTGCCAGCCGCTCACCAGAATGTCGCCAAAGTTGGTGACGCCGTTCAGCCACTTCTTACCCTTGCCGAGCGGGATTTCCCAAACGGCCTGCGCCGAAACAATGTGCGTCGTATCGTAATCCGACACGCCCTTGTTCAAGCCCGGGAACCACGCGTTGCGAAGCTGTCCGAACGTGCCGCCTTCGCCTTCGCGGCCCGAGGACAAGTCCGTCGATTTCGACCACGTGTAGTTGAAGTCGAACGAATATCCAGCCTCAAAGCGTTTGCGTACGGTCCACTGCATGGCGTGGTAGTTGCCATGTCCGCGCGACCGCGCGGCGGCAAGCGACGAGTACTGCGAATTGAAGATCGCGTACGGGCCAAGCTTGCTGCAGGACGGATCGCAGTCGAGGTCCGCCGCCACCAGCGCCGTGGTGTAATCCGCGCCCACCGACGAGTACAGGTCGTACATGTTCTGGGTCGCGGTTTGGCCGCCGCCGGCCGCTCCCGGCCACATGTTTTCCCAGAACGGCACGCGCTGCACGGACGAGGTCGGCGTACCGGCAATGGCCAGTTTCGCCAGGATGCGGGCGGCGTCGAAGTACGTCTGGCCCGAAGCGGGATCCTTCAGATTGGTCGGCATCGCCAGATCGTCGCGCACCAGCGAACGGCGCGACAGGCGGCCCACATACGATCCCTGCACGAACCAGCCGCCGCGGTACTCACGGCCCAGCGAGAAGTTCATGTTCATCGTGTACGGCGCCTTCAGCGTATCGTCCACGCCGGTCGTGATCTGGAAGATGTCCGGCTGCGTCTGCGGGAACCCGCCCTTGGGAGGCGTCGGGAACCCCGTCGACGGCAGGTTGAACGGACCCGTAAAGCGCGGCGATGTCCGAGCGCTCTGGTTCGCGGAATTCTGCAGCAGGGTCGAGAAGCCCAGCGCCGTCGCGTCCTGCAAGCGGGTTAGAGGCTGACCGATCAGGTCGTAGTACATGCCGAACCCGGCGCGGATCGAGGTCCGTCCCGGTCCACCGAAGAGCCACTTGGAGAAGCCATCGTTGCCCTGCGGCGAATACGCCAGCGCGAGACGCGGCTGCCAATTTTTGAAGTAGTCGTAGAGCGGACGCCCCTGTGCGCTGCTCGCCAGGTTGTACGTGATACGGCCCGCGCCTACCTGGCTCAGACCTTTGTCCGCCAGACCGCCGCGGGTGTTGAACCAGTCGCCCAGCGGGATGTTCGCCGAGGTCTGGTACCCGTTGGCCTCATACACCGGCGGATTGAGCGAATACCGCAATCCGGCCGTGATCGTCAGCCCGCGAGTGACCTTCCAGGTGTCCTGCGCGTACATCTCGTACTCTTCCATGTTGAACTGGCGGGGGATCGCCGCGCCTTCGGCGAAGAGATTGCCGTCCAGGTCGTAGTTGGCGCGCCGGTCGAGTTCCGACAGGACGCCCAGCAGGTTGTTGAACTGGCGGCGGTACGGCGTCGAATTCGCCGCGTCGGCCACCTGGTACGCGGAACCCACGCCGCTCAGCCAACTGGCGTTCGAAATCGCCTGACTGAACGAGTTCGACTTGTTCGCACGGATGTTCCGAATCGTGCGGATCACGCCGCCGAACTGTATGGTATGCGCGCCCTTGGTCCAGTTCAAGTCTTCCGACATCTGGTAGACGGGCGTAATGCGGCGCGTGCCACGGGTGCTCGAATAGCGGCCGTCGACGTCGCGCAGCGTCGCGTACGGCACGGACTGGAACCCGGTGTTCTCCACGCCCTGGCGCGTCAGACCGAACCGGAAGTTGCTCACCAGCGTGGTCGTCAACACCGAGGTCAAACCCAGCGTGTAGCCCTTTGAATTTTCGAGAAACACGTTGGTCGGCGCCTCGTTGGGGAACTGCGGTAGACCGTTGGCGTAACGGTCATTCTGCAGGTTGCCGCGAGCGAACGCCGAATGGCGGCCGGCGGAGTCCACCTTCCAGTCCAGCTTCAGAACATAGGTGTTCCAGTTCAACGGCGTCGGCGCCGTAAAGCGGTAACCCGACGTGTTCAGGCGATCGCCGAACAGCGGTTCGTTGGGAACCGGATACGTCTTGTACAGCGCGAGCACAGCGGGGTTCGCGCCGATGCCCAGTGGATCCTGTTGGCGAACCTGCTCCGGCGTCAACTTGCTGATGCCGCCCGAGCGGTTGACATACGTAAAGATGCCTTCGCGAATGTCCATGTTCGGAATCGTGCGCGTCACTTCGGCGGCGCTGCGGTCCCGGCGGCCTTCGTAATTGCCGAAGATAAACAGGCGGTTCTTGATGATCGGACCACCCAGCGCCACGCCGTAGACATTGCGGATCAGAGTCTCGCGAGGATTGCCGATGCGGTTGCGGAACCAGCTATTGGCGCTGGTCAACGTATTGCGATGGAACTCGTACAGCGAACCGTGGAGGTCGTTGGTGCCGGCCTTGGTCACCAGCGCGACCTGGGCGCCGGACGTGCGGCCTTCCTGCGCGCCGGAATTCGTCGTCGTGGTGCGGAACTCCTGCACCGAATCGAGCGTCACGCGCAGCACGCTGGTAAACGCCGAGCGGTTTTCCTGGTCGTTGACGTCCATGCCGTCCAGCGTCACGTTCGCCTGGTCGGACTTGCCGCCGTTCACCGCTCCCGAGCGATAGTCATTCAGGAACCCCGGACGAGGCTCTTCGATAAAGGTGACACCCGGCTGAATCGCCAGAAGTCCCACGACGTTGCGCGCGTTGAACGGCAACTGCAAAATCGGACGGTCGCCGATGGCATTGCCCAAGGACGCGTCGGTGGTATTCACCTGGGTACCTTCGGCCGTGACGGAGATGGTGGTTTGCGTCTGCCCGAGTTTTTCGAACACGACGTTCAGCGTCATCGGCGTCGCCACCAGAAGCCGGACGTTGTTTACGGTGACGTCGGAAAAACCGGCGACTTTGGCGGTGAGGGTGTACAAGCCCGGCGCGACCTGCAAAAAGGAGTAGCGGCCTTCGCTGTCGCCCTTGGTTTCGCGATGAACACCGGTTGCGGAACTGTCAAGCTCCAGGCTCGCGTTCGGAATAAGAGCGCCGGACGGATCGGTCACCGTGCCGGAAACGGAAGAAGTCTGAGCGAACAAAGTGAGCGTGCAAAGGCCGCTCAGCGCCAGTGCGGACAGAAGTCGGTTCATGTTTCCCCAATCGGATCCCGAGTTCTTTACAGACGGAACACAGGGTATCGTTAGCGTTAAGGATACATAAAATTTCCTATCCCGGCGTGGAAATTAACAACGTTTAATCCAACGTAAGCGCTTGATTCTCTGTGACTTTTGGAATCCGAATACTTCCATAAAATGTAAACGCTTGGAAAAAAAAGCGAAACGGCCGGTACACCCGCTTAAGGTGCACCGGCCGTTCTGACAACGATCGTTCCAGCTTTAGAACATGATACGCAGGCCCAAGCGGATGTTGCGAGGAGCCTGGTACGAAATCGGCCGGCCGTAAATGACGTTGTAAGGAGCCGCCGTACCGTAGGGGTTCGACGGATTCACGTAGTCATTCACGTTGTAGCCAGCGAAGAACTTCGACAACGGAAGCACGTTAGGAGCATCGGTTATCGCGCCGCTGACATTGATCTGCTGCGAGACGTTGAGAACAGCGTTCTGGTTGAAGATGTTCTGGAAGTAAGCTTCGGGCGCCATGCTCCAACGATCGTTGAGCTTGAACGTGTGCTTGAGCGTTACGTCCGTCTGGGTATAGAACGGCGTACGGCCCAAATCACCACGGCCATTGGGGAACGTCGGAGCGGAGATGTAGATCATCTGAGTCGACAACGGGCTACCCGAGAAGGCAACCTGGCTGATGCCGATGTTCGTCAGACCACCGAGCCACTTATGATCGTGGCTGCCGAAGAAGGTGATGGCGTGCGGACGGTCCGTCGCCAGACGGCCTTCCGAGTTCTGTCCCTTGCTATTGAAGTAGTAGTAGGGGAGATCGAACGCGCGGGAAACACCCGGATCGGAGCGGCCGTTTTCATCGGAGTTCGCCTGGCCGGAGTAGTTGCCATACAAACGGCTGTAGGTGTAGCTAGCCAATGCATAGATGCTACGGGTAACCTGGCCCTGGATGCGGAACTCGATGCCGTCATAGTTGCGCTTGGCTTTCGGAACGAGGTATTCGCCCGAGGGAGCCTTGCCGTCGTAGACATGCGAAGGATCGTTGCGAGTGAGACCGAAACCGGGGTTGCCGATCACGTACTGTTCGCTGCCATCCGCGTCGAGGACGCCGATGTCTTCGATCACGCGGAGCAGTTGCTTGCGGCTATAGCGAATCGTCGCCGTCAGGCGGCTGCTCAGAGCATGGTCGAGACGAACGGTGAATTCACGCTGCGTGTACGGCTTGATGTCGGGGTCGACACCGGCCCAGTTGCCATTCGCATCGATCGGGAGAGTGCGGTTGTTGTAGCCCGTGATCTTTTCGCCGAGCACGCCGGGATTGGCCTTGCCAAGCAGGAGAACGTTCGGGTTGTCGAGCTTGTAGGCGTGTGTCCACCAGTAATCGCCGCCAAAGCTGCCGCGAGCGATTTCGTACTTGAGGAGATCGTAGTACAGGCCGAAGGAGCCGGACAGCTTCCACTTGCCGTCGCCGAGAACGTCCCATGCGGCGCCGAGACGGGGAGCAACCTTGCTGCCCCAGCCGAAGCTGATCGGGTTGCCGACGGCGCGGCCGTTGGCGGTCTGGGTGTAAGGCGGCAGGAACTCGTTTTCGATGCGGACACCGAGGTTGAGAGTCAGGCGGCGGGTCGCGCGCCAGTTGTCGTTGACGTAGAGGCCCTGGTTCCGGCTGTTGGCGCCATTGTTCAGACGGACGCCGTCCTGCCAGAGGTAGTAGCCATAGGCGCCACGCTGCTGGTTGATCGGACCACGGCTAAAGGCCTGGTTCCAGTAGATCTGGAAGCGGCCGTTGGTGAAGTCAGACAACACCTGGTTGCCAAGGCGATTGAGCGCGTAGCCAAACTTGAGAGTGTGCGAGCCCGACAGGTACGAACCGTCGAGGTAGACGTTGTGACGGGTCGTTTGATCGTACTGCGTCTGCAGCGTGCTGGTCACGTTCGAGTAGCCAACGCCACCGGGAACGGGGACACCTTCCGGCGCGCCCTGGTTGCCCGAGTAGGTGATGAACGGAAGCGTCGACAAGCCGTAGTTGAACATCTTGTCGTTCTGGTAGCGGTATCCGTAGCGGGCGCTCACAAGGAAGCGCGAGCTGAACGTGTAGGTGGCAGAGGCGCTGTACTGCTGCGCCGGCTGGTATCCACCCTGGATGCCCAGGTTGTTGGACGGGGGATTGACACCACGGGGATCCGTGCTCGACGGAAGGGCGCCCATAACCTTGAGCGGAGCCCACACCCACGAGGTGTTGATCTGCAGCTTACTGAGGGGGTTGTAGTCCAGGCGCATCAGGCTGAAGTGCTGACGGGAATCCTGGCGGAACTGGCGGTTGCCGTTATCGAGCCCGGCCGAGTTCGTGTAGTTCATGGTGCGAACAAGATGCTTATACTCCGGCATGTAACCGGCGTTGAAGAATAAACGGTTCTTGATGATCGGTCCACCAAGCATGAATCCGGGATACTGCGTGGTGAATTCATCCTTCGGCTTCTGCGCGAAGAAGTCCGCGGCCGCGCCAGGATAGGGCGAAAGCTTCCAGAAACCGCGGGGACGCGGATTCATCGCTTCGTTGGTGAACTGATAGAGCATCTGGCCGTGGAAATCATTCGTGCCGGATCGGGTCGCGAGATTGATGACGCCACCCGTGGCGCCACCGGAATCGGCTTCGATACCGGCGCTCTTGACCTGAACATCGGCGATGAATTCGAACGGAATCGCGCTCGAAGAACGGAGAGTGCCACGGCGGATGTCAGATACTTCGACGCCGTCGATGATGTAGACGTTTTCGGATCCGGAAGCGCCGTCCACCTGAACGCCAGTGGTGCGGCTATCGTTGCCGAAACCGGTGGCGCTGGAGGCCTTGGGCTCAAGGCGAACGCCCGGGGCCATCGTCAGAATCGACTCAAAGCTGCGCGAACGCGGCAGGTTGTCGAATACCTGACTCGTAATATTGACTTGTGTACGGCTCGACGTCGGGTCGATCGAGACTGCGCTCTCGGTGACCTCGACCGTGTCAGCTACGTTGCTGACGCGAAGCGTGGGGTTCAGCGTGATCGAGGAGCCAAGCTTAACCTCGACATTGGTTTGTTTCACCGTCGCAAAACCGGATTTGATCACGGTGACGGTATACACACCGACGGGAACGCGGCCCATGTTATAACGGCCACTGGCGTCGGTTTCAACTTCAATAGGTTGCGGAAGCGTAGGGCTGGCAGCGGACAATTTCGCTCCGGGCACTCCGGCGCCGGATTGATCGAGTACGCTACCAAGGATCGTTCCGTAGTTCTCCTGTCCAAATGCGCTTACGGTTGCAAGCACACCAGCCAGGAGCGCCAGACGAATGCTGGATAGACGAGTGATTCTCATCTTCCCTCCTTGTAAAATTCGGAATCGGATGAGAAAAAAGCGAGCGCAATTCGACCCCTCACGGCACAGTGATGCCGTGCCAAGCCGAAGCTGAGCCTTTCCCCCAATGGGCTCAGGATATCACGAACAGATTACAGCGTTAATCGAAAGATAGTTCACCCAATATCCGGTGGACTTCCCCGGCCGGATCGTGCGCTCGGGTCACCTGCCGCCCAATCACCAGGTAACTCGCTCCATCGCGCATCGCATCGGCCGGCGTCGCCACTCGTTTCTGATCGCCCACCGCGGCGCCCGCCGATCGTACACCAGGTGTGATCAGTTGAAAATCCGGTCCCGCCGCCGCTCGAACCGCCGCCACCTCGCGGGGCGAACACACCACGCCTTGCACCTTGGCCGCAACGGCCTGTTCCACACGTAGCGCCACCAGTTCCGCCACCGTCGAGTGGTGCCCCATCTCTTCGAGGTCGGTATTGTCGAAGCTAGTGAGTACTGTCACGCCCAGTATTTTCAGACTAGAACCGGAGGCCCCTTCGACGGCCGCCCGCATCACTTGCGGCACTGCGTGCACGGTGAGGAAATCCACCCCAAGCTTCGACACCTGCCGCACGGCCCGCTTCACCGTCTCGCTGATATCATACATCTTGAGGTCGAGAAAAATCCGGTTGCCGCTTTCGCGCAG